>NZ_JAGHEW010000376.1 GCF_017889095.1 Thomasclavelia sp.
ATATAAAAGAGAAACTGCAAAAAGATATAGCGGATTATTCAGCAGAAATTCAAAATCTCAGAAGGGAGGTGAAGTTATATGAGGGTATAAAGGAACGGTCTTTAAAGATGAAAGTAAAATTGGAAACCATTCAGAAAGAAGAAAAAGAAAAGGAGCGTGATCAAGATGAACGCAGGGGGCGAAACCGCAGATCAGTTCGTGAGAATGAATTTACAGGGAATTGAAATAGCGGCTAATGTAGCATTGAAAGCTGGGGGTATGGCATCAAAGTCGCTTGCTGTTACATTGTATGCGATTCTTACTGACAGGAAAAAAGTCAAAGGAAAAGCAAGACTGAATACCATGCTTAAAAGCGGTAAGGAACTGAAAGTGTTTGCTATTCAGTATGATGATCTAAAACTGTTTGTAAAAGAGGCAAAGCGATATGGCGTGATGTACTGCGTATTAAAGGAAAAGCATAAGCGTAACGGTATTTGTGATATTTTAGTTAGGGCAGAAGATGCCGCTAAAATTACACGAATCATTGATAAGTTTGAACTGGCTACAGTGGATACCAAAACGTTAAATGATAAAACTGCTGAAATGATGAATCGGGAAAGCATGAGAGATGTTCCGCCTTTGGGTGATAAAGAACATGATGAAATGGTTCGTCAAATGATGGAATCGATGAAACAGGAAAAAGATGGTCAAAACCCCAGCAAGGCTCGAACGAAGAAGGACGCAACTCAGTTCGGGCATACATCAACGAAAGCAAAAAAAAGATTCGATACTATTAAACCGGAGCGTCCATCAGTTCGTGATGAATTGAGAAAAATAAAGCATAGAAGAACCAGAAAGGCTCGATACAAAAATCAAAAACAAAAACAGAAAGCGAGGTAGAAGCAAATGAAAGATATTTATTCAAGACTTATGGCATCACAAAACGCATCACCTAAACCTGCTAAAAAAATCAGCAGGGAAGAATACGCTAAACAGAAGCGTGAACAAAAAAATGAACTTTATAAGATGGCGGACAGGCAGTTAAATAAAGTGATTTCGTCACCAGTACAGTATCTTGAATTTTTAAAACTTACAGCAAGATTAAATTATACCGTAACCAATCTGCTATTAGTGATGGCTCAAAAACCAGATGCGGTATTCTTAAAAGATAGTGATTACTGGAAAGAAAAGAAACTGTATATCAGACAGGATGAAAAAGGCATTCAAATTTTAAAACCAGATGGGGAATATGAAAAAAGCAACGGTTCTGCTGGCACAAATTACAGGGTAAAATATGTTTTCGATGCATCGCAAATTAACACGAAAAAATCATTCTATAAAAAACCGGTAATGAATGTGGAAAATCTGATTACAGGTCTTACCTATGAATCACCTGTCAAACTGGAATTAACGCAAATGGAAAGTATCAAAGATGTTTATTATTCAAGTCAGAAGGAACGTATTTATTATGCTGATCAACTGGAGCCGGCGGTACTGATACATGGACTGTTGAGGGAATTCTCTGCGGTAGAATATGAACAGCAGGATCAGCATTCATTTGATGGTCATGAAAAGTTCTGTATGGACAGTGCTGCCTATATATTATGCAACAAATATGGTGTACCGGTAGATGATGTGGATTTTGCAAAAGATGTTGGCGAAGTCTTTTATGATAAAAAGCCGTATGAAATAAAAAAACAGCTTTATACGATACAGTCCATAGTGAAAGATGTCAGTGATAGAATTGATAAAGGAATTTATATTTCTCAGCAGAACAGGGATAACAGGGACCAAATGGTTCGATGATTGGAAAGTAAATATGAAACACGAAGAGCATCATTATTTTATTCTGTTTATGCTAGGTTTTATTCCCATTGTATGGTTTGGACTGTTAATTGCTCCTTATATATCCGATGGATTGATTTATGCGTTACCTGAAATGACAGTTGCAATCTATCATCCATTTCATGTTGTATGGTGTGAAAACAGCCTTAAAATGGTCGGTCTAATGACAGTGATTTATATCTGTGTAGCGGGTATTGTATTATCCAGTAGAAGAAATTACCGAAGAAACGTAGAATACGGTTCAGCGAAATGGGGTGATACCAAAAAGGTCAATCAAAAGTATGCAAGCAAAGACTTTACTTCTAATAAGATACTAAGTCAAAATGTAAGAATAGGTTTAGACGGTAAGAAACATCGAAGAAATCTTAACACTATTATTATTGGTGGTAGTGGTGCAGGTAAGACGAGGTTTTACTGTAAGCCTAATATTATGCAGTGTAATACCAGCTTTGTCTGTCTTGATCCCAAAGGTGAGATTTTGAGAGATGTAGGAAATCTTCTTGAAAAAGAGGGATATGTGATCAAGGTCATTGATCTGATCAATATGCAAAAAAGTCACTGTTATAATCCTTTTAGATATATTCAGGACGATAAAGATGTTTTAAAACTGATCACCAATCTTATTCGTAATACGACACCAAAAGGGAGTCAAAATCAGGATCCTTTTTGGGAAAAATCGGAAACAGCACTTTTGGAGGCTTTATGCCTGTATCTTCTCCATGAAGCACCTGAAGAAGAACAGAATTTTACAATGGTCATGGAAATGATTGCAGCCGCTGAAGTAAGAGAAGATGACGAAGATTATCAAAGCCCATTAGATGAGTTATTTGAAAGACTCGAAATGAGGAATCCAGAAAGTCTTGCAGTAAAACAGTATAAAATTTATAAACAGGCCGCTGGAAAAACAGCAAAATCTATTTTAGTGTCTGTTGGCGTTCGACTGGCTGCTTTTAACTTGGAAAGTATAGCAGGGATTACTTCTACTGATGAATTGGAACTGGAACTCATGGGAGAAAGAAAGACCGCTCTGTTTGCAGTTATTCCCGATAATGACAGTACCTTTAATTTTCTTGTCGGTATGTTGTATACCCAGCTGTTTCAGATTTTATATTACAGTGCGGATATTATTCATGGTGGAGAGTTGCCGCTAGCTGTCCATTTTTTAATGGACGAATTTGCCAACGTCGCCTTACCGGACGAATTTGACAAACTGTTATCGACTATGCGTTCCAGAAAGATATTTGTTTCTATCATTCTTCAGAATCTTGCACAGATCAAAGCATTATATAAAGATGCTTGGGAAAGTATCGTCGGCAATTGTGACGAATTATACTATCTGGGTGGGAATGAACAGTCTACTCACAAGTTTATTAGCGAATATTTAGGCAAGGAAACACTGGATACAAATACCTATGGCAAATCCAGCGGAAAAAGCGGAAGCTACTCAACCAATTATCAGCAGGTTGGTCGAGAATTATTAACACCTGATGAGGTACGATTGCTTAATAATGATTATGCGTTACTGTTTATTCGAGGTGAAAGACCTATTTTTGATAAGAAATACGATATTCTAAAACATCCTAATGTTAAATATACAAAAGACGGAGGAACGAAACCTTACGAACATGGAAAAATAAAATATACTGTTGAAGAATGGGAAAATATCATACTTTCAGAAGATTATGAATTTTTCTCCGATGAAGATATTGAGGAATACTTTAACGATATTGATGATGATGTCACAGAAGAATATTAAAAAGCTAAAGATGAAGCAGGTGGTCATGAAAACTGCCTGTTTTTTATTTTACAAAAATGATTTTATGGGGGTTATATAAATGAAAGGAAATAAGCGTTTAATGCTGATAAAATTGAAAAGAATGTTGTGGATGTGCTATGTCATGAGTGTACTGATTCTAAATGTAGGAGCAGTACCTGTTTTTGCAGAGGGAGATCCCCTTACAGTGATCAACAATCTGTCAAATTTTATTTTCAGCCTAATTCGAGCTATTGGTATGATTTTGCTTGGTTTTGGTGTTGTTCAGGTGGGTCTGTCCTTAAAAAGCCATGATCCGAGTCAACGTGCCAATGGTTTTTTAACTGTTGCAGGCGGTATCGTCATTACGTTTGCAAAAGAAATTTTAAACACCATTGTAGGTGGATAAATGGCAGTAAGCAAAGGAGGTGGTTTTATTGGGTGGAATTTTAGATAATCTAACCAATGCAATCAATACATGGAATGAAAAAATGTCGGAAATATGGCTTTTGCTGACGCAGACACCACAGACCTTTAAAGGCGGTCATATTTGGACTGTTATCGTTAAAATTCATAATGCTTTAACAGCAATAGGACTTGCACTGCTTGTTCTGTTTTTTGTGGTCGGCATGGTCAAAACGTGTACAAGCCTGACAGAAATAAAACGTCCTGAGCAGGCACTAAGACTGTTTTTGAGATTTGCCGTTGCCAGAGTGATTGTCACTTATGGAATGACGATCATGACAAAAGTATTTGAAATTGTTCAGGGAATTACCAGCAAAATTATGACAACTGTCGGTGTGGGAAGTGCAACGACCACTACGATTCCCAAAGTGATTGAAGAAGCAATCGATGATTGCGGTTTTTTAGAGTCTATTCCTTTATGGGCTGTTACTTTGCTGGGAGGAATATTTATTACTATTCTTTCTTTTGTTCTGATTCTAACAGTCTATAGCCGCTTTTTTAAACTTTATATGTATACTGCAATCAGCCCGATTCCTTTATCTGCTTCAGCAAGTGAAAGCACACAATCGGTGGCTGTTACCTTTATTAAAAGCTATATGGGAGTCTGCCTCGAAGGAGCGATTATCGTTCTGGCCTGTGTTATATTTTCTGCATTTGCATCCTCCGCTCCGGCAATTGACGCTGAAGCGAGTGCTGTTTCAATGCTATGGACATATATAGGCGAAATTGTGTTTAATATGCTGGTGTTAGTCGGAACGGTCAAGATGAGCGATAGAATTGTAAAAGATATGATGGGATTATAATTAAATGGCTAAAAATATGCATATTATTCTCTAATTATGGTATAATATTGCCATAAGAGAGGAGGAGATGAATGATGCCACGTATTATACCCATTAGTGAACTGAAAAATACTGCAGATATTTCCGACAAGTGCCACCAGCAGGACGAACCTATTTATATTACAAAAAATGGATATGGAGATATGGTCATTATGAGTATAGAAGTGTATGAAAAAATGATGAAAAAATTTGAAATTTACAAAGACATCGAAATCTCTGAAAAACAGATGAAAGAAGGAAAAGTCAGAGATGCAAGACAGTCATTAAACGAGATGAGAGCAAAATATGGGCTATAAATTAGATATAACTGAACGTGCTGAAGAATTAACTACCCGACAGATCGATTATTTGCTCTACACTGTAAAAAGTGAAAGAGCAGCCAGACATCTTTTTGATGAAATAGATAAAATTTATAGCCGACTTGAAGAAAATCCTTATCAGTTTCCAATATGTAAAGATAGTTATCTTGCCAGAAAAGGTTATCACGAAGCTGTCTTATCTAATATGAATTATACTGTTATTTTTTCTATATCCGATATGACAGTCACTGTATTAGGGGTATTTCATCAGTTGGAAAACTATGCTCTAAAAGTTTAGTCAGACAAATATTACAGAATATAAAATACTAAGATAACCGGCATACTAATCAACGTGTGTCGGTTTTTAAGTATGATGAAAGGTGAAAAAATGGAAATAAAAATTAATAAAGATATTAGAAAATATACGGAAAGCATTGTGTTAGGTTTATCCCTGAGACAGTGCTTTTTTTCTGTACTGGCATGTGTCATCGCCATTATCATTTATTTTTCTTTTATTAATAAACTGGGTTTAGAGATAACGAGCTGGATATGTATTATAGGGGCAGTCCCTTTTGCATCTTTAGGATTTGTCACTTATCAGGAAATGACGTTTGAAAAAATTATACTTCATGCCTGGAAATCACTCTGGCTTTCAGGAAAAAAATTAATTTTTAAACCCGTCAATTTATATTATGAAATATTAAGAAGTTTTATCGATGTTAAGCGAAAGGAGTCGTTAGGCGTTAATGATAAAAAGTTACGAAAGATTAAAAAAACAGAACAGAGAAAAAATAAAAGTACCAAAATCCGCTCAGGACGTGATCAATATTGATACGATCTATGCTGACGGTATTTTTTGTGTAGGAAAAAAGTATTCGAAAACGTATCGATTTAAAGATATTAATTATTCCATTGCATCGAAAGAGGAAAAAGTGGGTTTATTTTTACATTACAGTGAACTGCTCAATTCTTTAGATAGCAGTGTGATGACCAAAATAACAATTAATAATCGAAAAATAGATATTAAAAATTTTAAGGAAAATATACTTATTCCTTTAAAAGGTGATCATCTGGATAAGTACCGCAAGGAATATAACGATATGCTGTTAGAAAAAGTTGAACAGGCAGAATCTATAAGTCAGGAAAAATATATTACGGTCACTGTTTTTAAAAATTCTATTGAAGAGGCTAGAACCTTTTTCTCCAGAACCTTTACTGAATTGTCAGCACATTTTGCAAGACTTGGAAGTGAATTGGAGGAACTCGATGCTGTTGAACGACTTAAACTGTTGCATGATTTTTACCGCTGTGGTGAAGAGGGAAACTTTCAGTTTGATCTAAAGGACTTTATGCGTAAAGGTCATCACTTTAAAGATGCTATTTGTCCCCGTCAGCCGGAATTTCACCACAAATATTTTAAGCTTGGTGATAAATACGGACGAGTGATGTATCTGTCTAACTTTGCCACATATATCAAAGATTCTTTTGTCAGCGAACTGTGCTCTTTTAATAAAAATCTGATGTACAGTATGGATATAATTGTCGTCCCAACCGATGAAGCGGTAAAAGAAGTTGAAAATCGACTTTTAGGGGTTGAAACAAACATTACGAACTGGCAAAGACGCCAGAATGCTAACAATAACTTTTCAGCAGTTATCCCGTATGATATGGAGGCTCAAAGGAAAGAGAGTAAGGAATTTTTAGATGATCTGATTGTCAGGGACCAGAGAATGATGCTGGGGTGCATGACACTGGTTCATTTAGCGGATTCAAAAGAAGAACTGGATAATGATACAGATACACTTATGAGCATTGCAAGAAAATATATGTGTGAACTCTCTGTTTTGGCTTTTGCCAGCAGACAGCTTGAGGGACTGATGAGTGTACTTCCAATTGAGGGGAATAAACTTGATATAGTGAGAACGCTTTTAACCGAAAGTATGGCAGTTTTTATGCCATTCAGGGCACAGGAAATTAGTGATGCAGGAGGAATATGGTTTGGGCAGAATGCCATTACCAATAATTTAATATTATGCAATAAAGAAAAACTGATGAATCCCAATGCATTTCAGCTAGGTGTACCCGGCTCAGGTAAAAGTTTTTTAACCAAAGAGCAGATTGTTTTTATTGCCCTGTCAACGGACGATGACATTATTATTTGCGATCCGGAATCGGAATACTCACTGCTGGTTAAGGAATTAGGGGGTGAGGTTATCCAGATTGCTGTAGGAAGTCCTAACCATATTAACGCTCTCGATATGAATGAGGGTTATGGAGATAGTGGCAATCCTGTAGGAGATAAATCTCAATTCATCATGTCTTTATTCGAGCAGCTTGATCGTGACGGTATTAAACCGATTGACCGTTCCATTATTGATCGATGTGTTGCACTGGTTTATCAGGATTATTATAAAACCGGAAAAGTGCCAACATTGGTCACTTTAAGAAAAAAACTTTTAGAACAGCCGGAATTGGAAGCAAGGAGCCTGGCATTGAAACTGGAATTATTTACCGACGGTTCATTAGATGCTTTTGCCCATGAAACAAATGTCGATACATCAAGTCGCATTGTTTCCTATGACATTTTTAAGCTGGGTAAACAGCTCAAGACGATGGGATTATTGGTTATCACCGATGCCATGATCAATCGTGTTAATGACAACTGGCGAAAAGGAAAAAGAACGCATATCATTATCGACGAGTTTCACGTTGTTTTTGAAAACGAAGAAAGTGCAAGTTTCTTTAATTCAGCGTGGCGACAGTTTAGAAAGCGTGATGGTTATCCCATCGGTATTACGCAGAATGTGGAATATTTGCTGGACAGTGTTCAGGCAAGTACAATGCTTTCAAACAGTGAGTTTGTTGTTATGCTGAATCAGGCTTATCAGGATCGTGAAAAACTGGCAACATTACTGAATATCTCTGATGAACAGTTGAGCTATATTACAAATGCTCAGGCTGGTTGCGGACTGATCAAATACGGAGGAAATCTTGTTCCCTTTGTGAATCGATTCCCTAAAAATACTGAACTATATAAACTTATGACAACTAAACCGTCAGACAGAGAAAAAGGAGAGGATAATGAATGGAAGAAATGAAAACAATAACTGAAGACGGAATTGTAATGCAATATTTAGATTTGCTTGAATCAAATGATAAGAAAGAAGAACTTAATGAAACCAGAGAACTGCTGGATTATATCAGCAGTCTTGAAAAACAGTTTAATCAGGTGGTCAATGAACTTCATGATGTAAGAGAAGTGTTGGACAGTATGCAAAATCCTACAATGAAAGAACGATTAAATCATGTAGTGGATAAATTACAGGTAACGGTTAATGAAGGAATTAAAAGTTTGAATAGCATCAAGACTCAGCTGATTTCTTCTATGAAAGAATGTATTTCTTCTGTAAAGCAGAAAGGGAAGAACACTTTAGTGAAGACGGTCAATATTTTGCATATTAAAGATGGCTTGAAAAAATTGCAGAAGAGTTTTTATGCCGGAATGAAAAAAACAATGGAGTTAGACCATACAAGTCAGCAAATTTCGAGTGAACTGAGCAATGCTAAACGAAATGTAAAAAATGTTGTACGACTTCTAAGAGGAAAAAAGCCATTGGAAACGGTAAATGACAGCAAAAAAATAACGGTTGTCCAAAAAAGCAGTCGAGCTATGTTTAAAAGATTCAGAACAATGGCTATCAGTAATTCTAAGCTGATTCGTAAATTAGATGAGCTGGATAAAAGCTCGGTAAAAAAAGATTTGAAACTTTTAAATCACAAAAGTAAAAATAATCCAAATATGATAATAAATAAAAAGGCTCCCGAACGTTAACGGGAGTCTTTATTATAATCTGTTATTTAAGTAATCGAAGAGTTCCTGATATTTATGTATTTTTTCTTTGTTCGCCATGAGTCCAATGGATAATCCGGCAGTAAAAAAGTTAAGAAAATCGCGATATTCTTCATGAAAAAGGATTTGATTCTGCAGGTTCTGATATTTATCTGTCAGTTTTTTTACCTCTTCTTTTGGTAAGCTTTTTCTTAGTAAACTGATAATTTCCTTTTCTGTTTCAACTAGTTCGTGAGCGGTTTTTTGATACATTAAATCATGACTGGTATCATAGTGATCAAAACTGATCAGTTTTCTGTATATGTCAAGAACGATTTTATCCATTGTGGAATACCTCGCTTTTATTTATGTAGGTTAATATATTATTTATCATTGGTTCATTTTGATATGAATTTAGTTTTAATCCTAGTAGGATACCGATGGATAATACATTTTTAAAATCATCAAACCGCAGATTAGTTTCATGCAGGAAATATAGCTGTTCCATCTGATTAAAAATGGCAGCTTTTTCTTTTAATGTTAAGTTTTTATCGGGTTCATTCATCAATGTTTTTTGCAGATCATCGATTTGTTTTTCAATCTTTAATATTTTTTTTGAATGCTGATGTGTATTAAACTCTTCTAGATAGTGATCAAATAACAGTTTATAAATATCTTCGTTTTGCATTTGTCATCCTCCCTTCAGTATTTATTTTATAAAAAATGGTTGGAGATACAAATGTGCGATTTAACAGAAAGGATGCGTTATGGTAAAAAAAATAAAAACAAAAGAATCATCAAAAACTGTCAAAACTTCTGATAAAAAAAGAAATTTACAGCATTTTGAAAAAAAGATCATTTTGTCACAGAAAGATATGGTCGTACCCAAAAACAGTAATGAAAAAGAACAGGATAATCAGTATGCAGTCAATAAAACTGTTGCAGTGGAGAAAAAAGCCTTCCAGACTGCTTTTAAAAAAAGAAGATTATCAGTTAGAAAGAAAAAAGATCATAATAATCAGGTATTTGATACACTATCTTTAAAAAAAGATAGTGATGATTTGAATGAGGATAAATTAAATATAAAAAACAAAGAAAAAATTCAAACAAAAAAGATAAAAGATTTAAATTTTATCAGACAAAAAAAAGCGGATCAATACAGTCCGATAAAGTCAAAGGAAAATGAAAGTAAAACCATTATTAATCATTCTGATTCCTATACATCAAGAATGAAGAACTACTGGATAGCAGGATACAAAAATAAACTCAAGAACTTGAAAAACAGGAATAAAACAGTAAATGTAGTATCATCATTAGGATCAGGGGTATTTCATGGCGGTACGTTCATATATAAAAAAGCGAAAAACGGTATTAATTTTTTGATCACTGCCGGAACAGGTCTGATTATTTTAATTGTTATTACTTTATTTATTGGTTTGTTTTCGGCACTGTCGGACGACACTACTACAGTCAATGCAGAAGCCTATGTGAGTGAAGAAGTATTGGCTTATACTGAGGTGATTGAAAAATATGCGGTTGAATATAATATAGCGGATTATGTTCCGCTGATTCAGGCTGTAATGATGCAGGAAAGCGGTGGGAAGGGAAAAGACCCAATGCAGTCCTCTGAGTGCGGTTTTAATGAAAAATATCCCAGAAAACCGGGAGGAATTACCGATCCTGATTATTCTATTCAGGTAGGTATTCAAAATTTAGCAGACTGTCTAGATAAAGCTAAAGTTAAGGAAATAAGTGACATTGATAATATTTCTCTGGCTCTACAGGGTTATAATTATGGTAATGGCTACATATCATGGGCAGTAAAAAATTTTGGCGGATATACAAAGGCAAATGCAAAAGTCTTTAGTGATCAGAAGAAAGCTGAACTGAAAACAGATGTATATGGAGATCCGGATTATGTACCTCATGTACTGCGTTATTATCATCCCGGACAGGGAGGTATTGTACTGGCTGCAAAATCACAGGTTGGAACCGCAGGTGGTAAAAAATACTGGGAATGGTATGGTCTTAATCAGAGGGTGAACTGGTGTGCAATATTTGTATCATGGTGTGCTTATGAAAGCGGGGATATTGGAACGAATATTCCAAAATTTGCTGCTACTTATGATGGTATGGCATGGTTTACAAGACATAATAAATGGAAGGATAAAAGTTATACACCTGTACCGGGTGATATTATTTTCTTTGACTGGGAAGATAACAAACTTCCAGATCATGTAGGAATTGTTGTAAAAGTCGAGGATGGAAAAATATATACTGTGGAGGGAAACAGTAATGATGAGGTAAAAAGTAAAGAGTATGATAAAAATTATAAACATATATTAGGATATGGCATAAGATTGGGGTAAGAATAAAATGATGGATATAGGTAAACGTATAAAAATTTTAAGAAAAAGAAAGAATATGACTCAAAAAGAACTTGGCATTTTGCTTGGGTTTAAAGAAAGTACGGCTGTTGTTCGGATTACACAGTATGAAAAAAACAGCAGAATGCCTAGAGATAATATTTTACAAAAAATAAGTAATATATTTGATGTAAAAAAAGAAGTGTTGACCAGCAGTACAGGTGATCCAGTTATCGATTTATGTATCGATATGTACTGGCTAAGCATGGAAGGCATTGCACCTTTGCTGGTCTTTAGTTTTTTTAAAAGTGTAAATGAGTTATTTCCATTAAAATACGGAGAGTTTAATAATTTAGTTGGTAGATATATGATTTAACTGTCTTTTATTAAGAAATAATCTAGTTGATTTCGGACTTGCTGTAGATAACCTTGCCTAAAATTTTTACAGGAAGTTCTTCTACTTCCTTAGCAGTGAAATAGCGATTATTGTAGTTGGGATTTGCTGCTTCTAAAATCAGCAGGTCCTTTTTTTTGATAACCCTTTTTACAGTAGCTTCTTCATCGATTAGAACAACAGCAATCGTTCCTGAAGGAACATCAGAACACTGTTTAACATAAATTAAATCATTATCATGAATATGAGCTCCGTCCATTGAATCACCGGTAACTCGCAAAAAGAAATCTCCTCTATAGAAATCTCTAGATGTTACCTCTTCATAGCTTTCTATGTTTTGATCAGCTAGAAGATTATATCCGGCTTTGACCGTTCCAATAATAGGTTTTTCATAAACTTCTTTTTCCTTTAATAGCTGCTCAACATCTATTTTTAACATATAAGATAATCGTTCGATAACCTCCTGATTGACAGCTTTGGTATCTCCCTTTAACCAGCGGGTGATAGTGGAACGATTAACATTGAGTTGATCAGCAATTTGCTGGTGTGTCATACCGGTTTTTAATTTATATTCTTTTAAATAGTCTTTAAATTGCATAAAACCACCTTCTTTACCACATTATAAGACAGAAGTCAACATGTTGCAATAAAAAAGAACAATAAATTAAAATGAATTCCAATATTTTGGAGTCTATTTCATTTTGTTGCATTTATAGTTGAATTATGCAACAAAGATAAATATAATGAAAATTGAAAGGAGGCAAAGATGGACATGAATAAAATTTATTTCTGTATCGATCTTAAAAGTTTTTTCGCATCCGTAGAATGTAGTGAACGTCATTTAGATCCGTTTGAAGAAAATCTAGTTGTGGCTGATCCAACAAGAGGAAAAGGAGCATTATGTTTAGCAATTACACCCAAGATGAAGTCTATGGGAATAAAAAATAGATGTCGATTATTTGAAATCCCGGATAATGTAAAATATCATATTGCTACACCAAGAATGAAACTGTACATGGAATATTCCTCTACAATTTATTCTATTTATTTAAAATACGTTAGCACTAATGATATTCATGTTTATTCCATTGACGAGTGTTTCATTGATGCAACTGACTATCTTAAATACTATAAAATGAAACCTAAAGAATTTGCAAAAATGATTATGCAGGATGTTTTTAACCAGACAAATATTACTGCTACATGTGGAATAGGTACAAATCTTTACCTGGCTAAAGTGGCGTTGGATATTCTAGCTAAACATCAAAAAGATAATATTGGAATGCTAAATGAAAAGCTTTATCAGAAATATTTATGGCATTATCTCCCTTTAACTGATTTTTGGCATATTGGCAGAGGTATTTCAAATCATCTTAGTCAACTGGGAATTACCGATATGTATGATTTGGCACATTATAGAGAAGATGTGTTATATAAAGAGTTCGGAATTAATGCAGAATATATTATTGATCATGCGTGGGGAAAGGAACCCACCACAATTTCAGAGATAAAGCAGTATCAGCCTCAAAGCAATTCTATTTCACATTCGCAGGTACTGTTTGAAGATTATGAATATCAAGATGCCCTGCTCGTATTAAAAGAAATGGTGGAAGTAACGATATATCGACTTGTTGAAAATCGTCTGGTAAGTGATCAGATTTCTTTAAGCATAGGATACTCTAACAATATTATTAAAGGTACAGGCGGTTCACGAAAAATTTCAGTTAGAACGAATTCACTTAAAATAATGACAGAAGAATTTGTTGATTTATTTATAAGAACAACCTGTAAAGAATATCCTATTCGTACTATTGCAATCGGATTTGGAAATTTGTTAGATGAATTCTATGAGAGTTATGATTTATTTACAGATTTTGAGGAACTTGACAGAGAAAAAAGACTTCAGGAAGCAATTATCCAGATAAAACACCGATATGGGAAAAATGCTGTTCTAAAAGGTATGAATAAACTAGAAAAAGCAACAACAGAAAAAAGGAACACGTTGATTGGTGGTCACAATGCCTGATAAAAAACTTCAAAGAGCAAAATTATTCCTATCGTATGATGCTTTAAAAGGATTTACAGAACTGATCAGAGAGAAGGAAAAAAAGATAATACCAAAAAAGGAGTTATCTGCTGATGATTATGATGAGTTGAATTGGAAGATAAAGAGTCTGAAGTCAGGAATGTTGGTACAAATAACTTACTATGACCTTGATCAATATATTCAGAAAGAAGGAATGGTTGCTTTAGTAGACTTAAATAATAAAATAATTCGCATAGTAGATAAAGAAATTAAATTAAAAGATATTGTTAAAATAGAATTTATGTAAATGAAGTGGTGGCTATAATGAAAGAAGTTATTATCAATAGCAGAAATCTCATTTATATGTTATGTGATCTCATGGAAATCAAAAGACCGGATATTTATTATTTTTGTAAGACAAAAGCAAATTTTAAACTGTATGATAGCCATTTAAATCTTATATCTTACGATCAGCGTGATTTAAATACAAGTGTAAAATATATTAAATACATCTATGAGGAAAATACTGTTTATATAAATTTGAAAATTTTTTCAGATATTGTCAAAGCATATATCGTTATTATCAAACTATTAAGGGGAATTTATCAGTATGAGCAGGCTCTAAGATATAGTAAAGATTTGCCATGCTGTAAAGATGCCCATAATTTTTACTATATTTATATTCAAACAGACAGTTATAAACAGCATAAAGCATATATAAATTCAGCTGATGAATTAGATAAATTTGCCTTTGCATATATTATTATGCGATGTGTTTTTGATCATAATATTTATTTCAAAGGATTAGAACAAAACAGATATGCAGAAAAAGTTAATTGGTTAATACAGGAATACCCAGAAGATCAATTAATGCAGATGAAAGAAAAATATCAAATTATACCAATAAAATCTGATCAATAAAAAAATAGAAGTTTCCTTCTATTTAAAATCAGATAATATAGAACAATCGTACTCAAAAGGTACGATTTTTTTATTTTGGATTGTATGCTGTTTACGATATTACGAAGAAAAAGTCGTAGAATTAACTATTCTACGACCAATAATATAGCACATATGACTAAAAAGTTAAAGAAAAATATTTAATTTATGGCGTTTTTGTATTAATTAGTAAAGTTCTTGTACTAAACAACCATTTAGCCATTTTTAACTTATCTAATATGATATTTAGAAAAAGAAAAGGAGAACAGAAAATGGAAAAAGAAATTTACATCAAAAAATTAGCAGAGGAGTGGCTAAATTATAAAGAATTGACAGTCAAATACTCTACACTAATGAGGTATCAGGAAATCATTGAGAATTATTTAGAAAACATGGATAAAGAAAAACCAATCAGCAGTTGGAATGAAGTGGACTTTGAAAAGTGGTATTACAACTTTTTAAAAAATAGCCAACTATCAAAAAGTACTCATAACATGATTAATGTTGTTTTAAAAGATATACTTAAATTTGGTATAAAAAGACATGGATTTGAAAAATGTGATTTATCATTTATGAAAAAGCAGAAAGAGAAGAAAGAAATCCAAGTACTAACAAACGATGAATATCAGCGTTTGTTAAGTTATTGTAAGGAAAATATGAATTTTACTACAGTATCTGTTTATACATGTTTGCACACTGGACTAAGAATTGGTGAGATATGCGGTTTAAAATGGGAAGATATTCAATTAGAAAACCAGACTCTTTCTGTCAATAGAACAGTTCAAAGAATAAAAAACAAGGATTCTGATGGACCTAAAACGAAAATAATGATTTCATCTCCAAAATCCGATTCATCAGCTAGAGTTGTGGTTTTAGCTGATTTCTTAATTGACTATCTTAAAGTTTATAAATCAATCGTCCAGCCTAAAACAGAAAACTGTTTCTTGATAACAAATAACACAAACACTCCGGATACAAGAAATATACAAAGAAATTTTAAAAGAATTTGTAACAAATTAAATATTTCACTAACTTTTCATGGATTAAGACATACATTTGCAACTCACTGTGTTGAATGCTCAATGGATATTAAGACATTAAGTGAGCTTCTAGGACATTCTAGTGTAGCATTTACGATGGATATGTATGTTCACCCAAGCCTAAATTACATGAAAGAACAGATTAATAAAATATCTAAATTAATGGTCGTAGAATAGTTAATTCTACGACATTTTATTAATTTCGTATGACCTAATTTTATAAGGAAGATGGTAGATGTACTGGTATTTCATTAATGTTCAATCAAAGTATACAAAGAGAATTCTTAATTTTTTTAACAGTCAGAATGATACTTTAGCTTTTGTACCAAAAACAGAAAAATGGATTGGTGCTAAAAGTGTCAGAAGTTACATTGTAAAAGATTTATATCCTGATTACATATTTGTTAAATCAAATTTGAACGAGAATGAATTTATGGACAAGTATGAGAAGTTTTTCGAGAATATCAAAAATGTTGCCGTTCTAGTAAAACAGGGAAATTCATATTCAATGCAAAAAAGTATACAGGATTTATTTGAAAAGCTGTTTGATCAATATGGAGTAATTCTTCATTCTACTGGTAATATCATTCGTTCAAAATTAAAGATTGATCAGGGACCATTATGTGGTATGGAAGAATCTATTACTAAAATCAATAGACATCAGCGAACCGCTAAGTTTGATTTCAAAGAGAATAACTTGTCATTGATTGTTCCTTTGGAAATCATCAGTAAGAGCTAATTAGGGAATTGTGAAAAACAATGAACTATTATGTTTTATTTTGTCAGACAGTGAAGACAGAAAAAATATGTCAGAGATTGAATAATTATGATGAAATACAAGTGTTTATACCAAAAATGGAAAGATATTTTCGATTAAAGAATATTATTGAATTACAGGTTATGTTTCCCGGATATCTATTCATTAAAACAGAATTAAGTCAAATGGAATTTGATTCATTGTTACTTTCAATGAATGAACAAAGAGATGGTATCATCAAGGAACTGAAGAAAAAAGAAGTAACTGCTTTAACTGATGATGAAATCAATCTGTTGCATCGCTTATTAGATAAGGATGCCATATTGAGAATGTCAGAAGGTCATAAGGAAAAAGGAAAGACAGTAGTGACCAAAGGTCCCCTGATTTTTTTTCAAAAAGATATTATCGATTCTGACAAGAGAGATCAGTTGGCTGTTTTAAATATAAGGTTTCTTGATAGAAATATCATTGCAGGTTTGTTATTTAAGCAAAACAAATAAGATATTGCGTGTGGTGTCTCTGCCTTTATCTAGATTGTTTGAACATAATTTTTCCCAGTCTGATATAAAGTATAACTTATCGGAATGGGAAGATACTATCTAAAATCGAATATGGAATAAACCATATGTAGAAATATGTATGGTTTTTTATTTTGGAATGATAGGAATTATAAATTTAAGCTTAAATAACATTGCGAAAAAAAGGGAGAGTGAGAATTTGTATAAAAAATTATTAATTATTGGAGCAGGTGGTCATGGACAATGTTGTCAGGAAATTGCTTTGGATATGAAAATGTTTTCTCAGATTAATTTTCTTGATGATCATCCTAATGATAAGGTCAATGTTATTGGTACAATTGATGAAATGAGCAGTTATTATCCAGAATATGAAAATATCTTTATTGCAATAGGTAACAACACTTTAAGATGCCGTTTAATGAATCAAGCTGAACAGATTGGTTACAGTCTAGTTTCTTTGATCAGTCCTTATAGTTTTGTTTCAAAATCGGCAATCATTGAAAAAGGTTCAGTAGTTTTTCCTCATGCTGTAATACAGTCCAATACTTTATTGAAACAAGGAGCTATCTTATCCTCTAATGCTTTGGTTGATCATGATGCTATTATTGGAAAATACTGTCATATCAATGGTGGAGCAATTATTCCATCTCTAAGTCATGTCAAAGACTTTACAAAAGTTAATTATGGGGAAGTATATGAAACTCTAGAAGAAGACAATAAATGGCAAGAAAAGTATCAACAGGATTTTGGTAGAGAACCAAGTTTCTTTTAAAAGGAGATAGATATGTATAGTAAAATATTAAAAAGATGGATTGATTTTGTTTTATCTTTATTGGGACTGATTTTATTGAGTCCTGTTTTTATTATTTTATGTATCTGGATAAAGCTAGATTCTAAGGGACCAATATTGTTTAAACAAAAGCGAATAGGAATACATAAAAGACATTTTGATATCTATAAGTTTAGAACTATGTATGTGGATACCCCTAAAGATATGCCAACGCATATGTTAAGTAATCCCAATCAATATATTACTAAAGCAGGAAAGTTTTTAAGAAAAACATCCTTAGATGAATTGCCACAAATTATCAATATATTAAAAGGTGAAATGGCAATTATTGGGCCAAGACCGGCATTATGGAATCAATATGATTTAATTGAAGAAAGAGATAAATATAAGGCAAATGATGTCAGACCAGGATTAACAGGCTGGGCGCAGATCAATGGTAGAGATGAACTGGAAATACCAGTAAAAGCTAAACTAGATGGGGACTATGTCAAGCAAATTTCTTTTTTATTTGATCTAAAATGTTTCTTTGGAACGATTACATCAGTACTTAGAAGTGATGGAGTGGTTGAAGGAGGAACAGGAGAAATGCATAAGAGGGATGGTGAAGTATCATGAAAAAGATATTGATTACTGGAGCCAACAGTTACATCGGAACTTCATTTGAAGACTATATGAAAGATTATTCAGAATATCAAATCGATACATTGGATATGAAAGACCCAAATTGGAACAAATATGACTTTTCAGGATATGATATTGTTTTCCATGTTGCAGGGATTGCACATCAAAAAGAAACAAAAGAAAATGCTTCTTTATATTATAAGATAAATCGAGATTTGGCGATAGAAGTTGCTACAAAAGCAAAACAATCCAATGTAAAGCAATTTATTTTTATGAGTAGTATGAGTGTTTATGGATTAGAATATTCAAATGAATTAATAACACTCAACACACCATTAAAACCTAAGACAAATTATGGAAAAAGTAAAATGGAGGCTGAGGAGCAAATTATGAAATTAGCTGATAAAGATTTTATTATATCCATTGTAAGACCACCAATGGTTTATGGAGATGGTTGTCCCGGTAATTTAACTAAATTATTTAATGCAGTTAGGAAAATCCATATTTTTCCTACTATTAGAAATGAAAGAAGTTCTATAACTGTAGAAAGATTAAGTGAAAAGATAAATGACATTATTGAGGAGAATAAAAGTGAGATTTATTTGCCACAGAATGATGAATACATGTGTACATATGAAATTGTAAAAGAACAAATGATAAAAGAAAAAGTAAAAGTATTATTTATTCCCATCTTTAATCCAATTATTAAAATAATGATTGGAAAAGTAAGGTTAATAACAAAAGTATTTGGAGATTTGAAATATGAAAAATAAAGTTTTAATTGTAACAACCACGCCATACATGATTAGACAATTTTTGATGAATGATATTAGTATTTTACAAGATTTAGACTATCAAGTTGAGGTTGCAACCAATTTTAAAAGCTTTAATGTGATTGATGATGAATCACTAGAACAATTTAGAAAGAAATTAAAATCAATGAATATAACTATTCATCAAGTAAATTTTCCAAGAAGAGTTTTTTCAATCATAGAATTATTAAAATCTTATAAGGAAATGAAAAAATTATTATCTAATAATTACAAATTAATGCATACACACACTCCTATTGCAAGTGTAATATCTAGATTAGCATCAAAAAAATTCAAAAGCCTAAAAGTGATTTATACTGCTCATGGTTTTCATTTTTTTAAGGGTGCTCCTATTATTAATTGGATAACTTTTTATCCTATTGAAAAATGGCTTTCAAAATATACAGATGTTTTAATTACCATTAATAGAGAAGATTATGAAATAGCAGAAAGAAATTTTAAAGCAAAAAAAGTAGAGTATGTTCCAGGAATAGGAATTGATATTGATGCAATAAAAAACATAAGAGTTAATAAGGAAGAAATTAAAAAGTCACTGAAAATACCATCAGAAAATAAAATACTTATTTCTGTTGGGGAATTAAGTAAAAGAAAAAACCATGAACTGGTGATTAAAGCACTAAAAAATAAGCCAAATATAACATATTTAATCTGTGGTCAAGGGAATTTAAAAGACTATTTAGAAAAAATAGCAGATGAAAATAATGTTGATTTAAGACTATTAGGATTTAGAAATGATAGGATAGAACTTATAAAAATAAGTGATATTTTCGTTTTTCCTTCATTACAAGAAGGGTTGCCTGTTGCACTTATGGAAGCTATGGCTTGTGGGTGTGTGTGCGTTGTAAGTAAGATAAGAGGAAATGTTGATTTAATATCTAACAACTTATTTGATCCATTAGATATTGACGACTGTAGAAAATGTGTTTTTTCAGCTTCCAATGAATTGATCAATTTAGAACAAATGGAAAAATATTCGACAAATTATATTAAATCAATAGTTAAAGATATATATGTTAAAATTTAGAAAGGAACATGGTATGACAGATAAAACTACAATATCCATAATTATCAGTGGCTTGAAAAATGGAGGTGTAGAAAGATACTTACTGAATAATTTAGAAGGGAAGATTTTGGAAAAATTTAATTTTGTTTTGGTATACCAACATAATCCAGATCTAGAAATTCTAAATAAATTTAAAGAAAAAAAAATAAAGTGTATTAGAGTGCATTCTAAAGAAAAACATCTCATTAAACACATCATAGAACTTTATTCAATAATGAGAAAATATAATATAGAGATAGTGCATGCTCATCAAACAACTATGAATTTTATACCCTTATCTGTAGCTTCTTTTTGTGGTATAAAACATAGGATTAGTCATTCACATAATGCAAAAATTGTTTATAAAAAAAGGATTTATAGTAAGTTAGATAAAATATTTATATTTCTTACTAATTTTTTTCTAACAGAAAGAATATCTTGTGGTGTCGCAGCTGGAAAATATTTATATGGAAAAAAGAATTTTACTATATTTTATAATGCAATAGAATTAGATAAATTTACTTTTGATGAACAAAAAAGACGCATAATAAGAGAAGAATGTAATATAGATGATAATTGTATATTGTTAGGGAATATTGGTAGATTTACTATGCAAAAAAATCAGAAATTTTTAATAAATCTTATCAAAGAATTAAATGGAAACTATAAATTAATGATTGTAGGTGATGGTCCGCTTAAAAATGAAGTGAAATCTTTATCTGAAAAACTAAAATGTAGCAATAAAATAATTTTCATTGAGCCTAATGATAAGATTGATTTTTATTATGCTGCTTTTGATATTTTTTTGCTTCCTAGTCTGTGGGAAGGACTTCCTTTTGTTCTTGTTGAAGCACAAGTTAATGGACTTAAATGTATATGTTCTTCAAATGTAGACAGATCTGTACTAATTGATGATATTACCTTTTTAGATCCAAATAATGTGGACGAGTGGATTGATCAAATAAAAATAATTGGGAAAGATTATGATAGAACAATACAATACAATAAATATGATAACTATAACTTATGCTTTTCTAGAAATAAATTAATAGAATTATATTGTTCTTTAATAAACAAAGATGTGAGGTGATTTAATGGAAAAAATTAAAGTATTGCATGTGTTTCAAAGAATGCGAACTGGTGGAGCAGAAACTTTAATTATGAATATATTTAGAAAAATGGATCATGAAAGAATACAATTTGATTTTCTTTGTATGAGTAACGAACCCGGAGAATATGATGACGAAATTAAAGAAAACGGAGGTAATATTTTCATTATTGATTCTCCAAAAGAATGCGGTGCAATTAAGCATATATTGCAAATAATAAAAGTTATAAAATCAAATAATGGATATGACATAATACATGTACCTACTATGTTTCACTCGGGTATAGTTTGTTTTGCTGCATTTTTAGCTGGCGTAAAAGTAAGAATTGTTCATTCACATAACGCGAGTGAATTTAATCGAAATACAATAAAAAGAAGAATTTATAGAACTCTTTCAAGATTAATGATTGCTCTTTTTTGTACCGATAAAATAGCTTGTGGATATAAAGCAAGGGACTATTTATTTGGTAACTCTAAAAAAATACAGCGTGAAACAATGATTTTATATAATGGTATAGATTTACATAAGTATAAATTTATTGATATTGATTTAGTAAGTGAATTAAAAAAGGAATTTGATATTTCTGATGAAATTATAATAGGTAACGTTGCAAGGTTTGAAGAACAAAAAAATCATATCTTTTTTATACGCTTTGCCCAATATTTAAAAGATAAGAAAATTCCTGCAAAAATAATTTTAGTAGGAGATGGAAAATTAAAACAAGAAATAGAAGCACAAGTGAAAAAAAATAGATTGGAGTCTTACATTAATTTTGCTGGTGTTAGAACTAATATACCTGAATTTATGAATTTATTTGATGTATATATAATGCCATCACTATATGAAGGTTTCCCTTTGACGGTTGTTGAAGCTCTTGCTTCAGGCACTAATTGTGTATTATCTGATACCATTTCAAAAGAGGTGTCGATAATTGATGATGCAGTAAAGTTTGTTGGTTTAGATGATGATTTGTCCAAATGGTATAATGCAGTTATAACTTGTAATAATAAAAAAACAGATAGGAATAAATATATTGAAATATTAAAAGAAAAAGGTTTTTCTTCGGAATATACGACTAATAAATTAGTTAATTTTTATCTAAAAAAAGGTAGCGAAATTTATGAAAAAAAATAAATATCTATTATTGTTTTTAATGCTAACTATTTTATCTTTATTGTTATCAGTTTCAATAGATTTATTTATCGGTAATTATAAATTATGGTTAGTATATTATTCTTGGTTAATAGTTGCATATTTTGTTTTAAGTTTATTCTTTTTTAAGTTTTTAAAAATAGATTTTATTGCAATATCATTTATGTTTGTAATATTTTATTTTATTTTTATATTTGGACAGGTAATCTGCCGATTTGGATTTAATTTTGTTGATTCAAATTCTTACGATTTCTTTGCTGATTTTACTTTAAAACAGATAGCTGACGGTGTAAGAATATCGTTTTATTGTTTTATAACATTGATTGTAGGAATTTTTATTTCTAAAATAATAAAATTTAAAACTAGTAATTCTACCAATAATAGTATCAAAAAAGAGAAATCGCTTATAACACAAGATCAATTAAAAATTATAAGGATTGTAAGTTTTGCATTTATTTTTATTTCTTTTCCTTTTTTCTTAATAGAGTTTGTAACAGACTTCCAACTCTCATCAAATTACGGGTACACAGCTGTAGCTACTAATTATGGGGTAGGTCTAAATTCAATTGGTGAAAAAATAGCCCCTTATTTTAATGTAGCAATGTTAATGTTGATGATATCATATAAACAAAACTTAAAAAAAGCAAAAATAATTGCCATAGTTTTTGCTTCATATAATTTAATTTCTATATTATTTGGTTCAAGAGGATTACCTTTATTAAATATTTTATTTTTGATAATTATTTGGAATAATCTGATTAAACCTTTAAAAAAAAGGCAGTTGATTAACTTTCTTTTGCTTTCAATACCATTGACAATTATGATCGCTTTTATGAGAATTGCAAGAGATTATTCTATTAATGAATGGATTTCTCATATTGATATAATTATGCTAGAAATCTTAAAGAATAATCCTATTTTTCTGGTTTTAAATGAAATGGGAATTGCAATATTTCCTACATCTGCTTCACTATGTATTTATCCCACAGCATCAAATTATAAATTTGGGACTACATACCTATATGGTTTATTATCTATAATTCCAAATTTTGGAAGTTCTTTAAGTATAGCCAAATTAAACGGTGATATCCAACTTGAAATATCTAAATTTTATGGACTAGCCTTTGGAGGATCCATTGTTGGTGATTTATATGCAAATTTTGGTTATTTAACTATTATTATTTTTTTAGTTATTGGCTTTTATCTATATAAATTAGATTTGATAATTAAATATGGTAATTCTGATATAAAAAAGGGTTTAATGTTAATTTATTGTATTCAGGTCATTTGGTCAATTAGAAATAATATAAATCCTTTAATTCGTTATTTTGTATGGTATATATTGCCATTATACTTTTTGTATTTATTACTTTATAGGAAATATAGGAGGGAATGATGAAAAATAGGCCTAAAGTATCAATTATTGTTCCAATTTTTAATTGTGAAAAATATTTAAATAAATGCATTAATTCACTTTTGAGTCAAACAGAAAAAAACATAGAAGTAATATTGATTAATGATGGTTCGACTGACAACAGTTATGATATAGCTAGGAAATATGAATTAATAGATTCGAGGATAAAACTGATTAATCAAGAAAACAATGGAGTTTCTTTTACAAGAAATAAAGGAATTAAAATTTCAAACGGTGAGTATATTATGTTTATTGATTCTGATGATTGGATAGAAGAAAATACATTGGAGATAATGTTAAACTCACTTAAAAAGTTTAAAAGTAATTATGTCAGGATTGCATGTACAAAAGATATAGTTGATATTAGGAAAAATTATGTATGTGATGTTATTTTTGATTATCCAGTTTATGTAAAAAGAGAATCTTTTAAATACGAAGTATTTAATGCTTTTTTAAACACTTATTCAATGAATTCTCCATGTCTATTTTTAGTGAAGAGAGAATTGTTAATAAAAAATAATATTTATTTTGATGTTAACAGGTTTTATGGAGAAGATTTATTATTTAATATAGAAATATTCAAATATCTTGAAAATGCCATCTTTTTACCCAATCCTTGTTATCATTATGTATATAATACTAATAGCTTAACTACTAACAATTCTAAGGAAATAATAGAGAAAAAGATTTACAATGTTATATTAAATTATTCTGCTTTATTTCAACTAGTTGATTTATTTGAAGTTACTGATTCTACAGTGAATGAAAAAATTAACAATAGAATTTTAAAAGAAGTAAATGATTGTATAATTAATATTTATTGTAATAATCTGATTATTCCAAAAAAAGATAGACTATTTTTAATTAATTTAGCAAATGATATGGTAAAAGAAAAATGTAATATAGAACTTTACCATGACATAAAAAAAATAGATAATAAGTTTTTTTTAAAGAAAAGAACAAGATATATTATAAAAAAGTATATACGTAGACTTTTTGCTTATATTTATAGAAAGGGAACTAACTAGTATGAAATTAATAAAAATACTTTTTTATCCAGTAAAAAAAGTATATACAAACTGTAATTTTAAAATTTAAATTTTATGATTCCCAAATCAATACAAACAATATTCATAATAGTGAGGTTGGAAGTGATTGTAGTATTAATACAAATACAGTCGTTTTTAATAGTGTGATTGGAGATTATTCATATTTAAATTATAATTCAATTGTAGAAAACTGTGTTATTGGAAAATTTGTAAGTATTGGATCATTTTGTGAAATAGGAGCTTATTGTCATCCTACTAATTATATTTCAACCTCTCCTAAGATTTATGGAAGTGGAAGTATTTTACCAATAAAAGATAAAAAGAGTGTTTCTGTTAGGGATAGGAAAACTATTATTGGCAATGATGTTTGGATTGGAAGTAATGTTGTAATTCTTGAAGGTGTAAAAATTGGAAATGGTGCAATTATTGCTGCAGGAGCAGTTGTCACAAAAGATGTGAATGATTTTGAGATTGTTGGTGGTATACCAGCAATTGTTTTAAAGAATAGATTTGATAAAAACATCGTTAAAAAGATTAATAATCTAAAATGGTGGAATTTGAATTCAAAACAAGAATTAACAGAACTCGCAAATATGAAAGAAGATTTTTACAAATATCTATAATAATATTTACGATTTATATTCAATGTAAAATAAAATATTCATAAGAAAAGAATTAGTATCTTTATTTAACACAGGGTACCAATAATTAATATGGAATAGTTTTTGGAAAAATGTTTAGAATCGCTATAAAAACAGACATATTATAATCAATTTAAACTTTAAAAAAACAATTTCTCGTTATTATCAGAAAAAATATAGGAATTGAAGAAACAGAGTTTAATAGACAACATTTGTTGATTGATAATTATTAAAAAATAAGAATGAAATTATGAATAAATTATTATGCATAAATAAAAAGGGATATTATATTAATTATTCAGAATATAAAACAAATGTTAATAGGAGGTATTTATGAAAAAATACGCTATTTTTTTACCACAATTTCATGAAATTCCAGAAAATAATGAGTGGTGGGGGAAAGGTTTTACAGAATGGACTAATGTAAAAAAAGGTAGGCCTTTATTTAATGGACATATTCAACCAAAAAAACCATTAAATAATAATTATTATAATTTGTTAAAAAAAGAGACAATGATAAATCAAACTAATTTAATGAATAAGTATCATATAGATGGAATGGCATACTATCATTACTATTTTAAAGGAAAGAAATTATTGGAGAAGCCTGTTGAAAATCTTCTAGAATGGACTGATATCCAGCAAAATTTCTTTTTTATTTGGGCTAATCATTCCTGGGTTAGAACTTGGGAAGGTAAAAGGGATGTTCTAGTAGAACAGGAATACGGAAATAAAGAGGATTGGGAAAATCATTTTTTATATTTAATAAAATTTTTTAAAGATGATAGGTATGAAAAGAAAAATAATAAGCCCATTTTTGGCATATTTAATCCTGATATTCCTAATAAAAATGAAATGTTTAAATATTTTGATTTTAGATGTCAACAAGAAGGCTTTTCAGGTATTTATATATTTGAATCTTATGCTTCGCAATCAAAAGAGAACTTTCCACAAAATTATAATAAATTTATAGAACAAACTAGTAAATATACAAAGGCAGTTGCCATTAGACAACCAGCTTTTTGTGAATATGATACTGTTATTGGTTTAAAAAAAATTATTTATGTTTATTATAGAATGTGGATGAGAAGTACAAAAAGAAAGAGCAAGAAACCCTTGGTTTTGAATGGTAATAAAATGATTGAAAAGTATTTAAAAATAAAATTTCCAGTATGCGAGAAAGATATTATTCCAGGAATATTCTTTGAATGGGATAATACAGCAAGACATAAAAGTAGGGGATATGTCATAACTCCTTTAGATAAAAGGCATTTTTTTGCATTAATGAATCATGTGAAGAAATCAGAATATATATTGATTAATGCATGGAATGAATGGTGTGAAGGAATGATACTAGAACCAACTGAAGAAAGTGGATATAAATATTTAGAATGGATTAAGGAATGGAGTGAAAAAAATGAAAATAGGATTAATGGGATTCGAATTTAGCTCAGCTAATAAAGGGTGTGAGGCATTGTCGTATTCTTTTTTAGAAATATTAAATGATATTTTTCAAGATAATGAATATCCAATTGAAATTTATAATTTTACAGAGTATGATTTAGG
Source organism: Thomasclavelia sp. (assembly GCF_017889095.1). Classification (GTDB taxonomy): domain Bacteria; phylum Bacillota_I; class Bacilli_A; order Erysipelotrichales; family Coprobacillaceae; genus Thomasclavelia. Next base: position 27,270 of record NZ_JAGHEW010000376.1, read on the forward strand.
GCTTTTACCAGAATCTTATAATAAATTTGATTTTTATCAAATTGTACCAAAATTAAAAGATTTTAGCTTTACTTATTTACGTATGCTAAAAAAATGTGATTTTATATTTGATATAACTATGGGTGATAGCTTTTCAGATATATATTCAATAAAATACTATAATTCATTAATGAGAAACAAGCGGATTGCAAGTATATTTGCAGGTAAGTACATATTATTACCTCAAACATACGGACCATTTAATTTGGCAGAGTCTAGAAAAAAAGCTCAAAAAGTTTTGAAAAAGAGTAAAAAAATCTATTGTAGAGATGAACTATCTCAAAAACTTTTAGAAGAAAAATTTAATATTAATGATTCACAATTGGTTACAGATATTGCTTTTTTCTTGCCATATGATAAATCTTTGTACGAATTTAATACTAACAATACTAAAATTGGGATCAATGTATCAGGGTTGCTTTATAAAGGTGGATTTAACGAAAATAATCAATTCAATTTATCTATAGATTATAAACAATTTATAAACAATATTCTAAAATATTTTGAAAAACTAGTATATGAAGGTTATGAAATTTACTTAATTCCACATGTAATTGATTTAAATAAAAATTCTAATGATGATGACTATAAAATTAGTAAAGAATTGATAGAATTATACCCTTCACTCAAATTGGCACCAATATTTGAAAATCCAATCCAAGCTAAAAGTTTTATTAGTAATATGGATATATTTATAGGATCTAGAATGCATTCTACGATTGCAGCATTTTCTTCTGGTGTTCTTACTATACCTATTTCTTATAGTAGAAAGTTTGAAGGATTATTTAATAGTTTTGATTATCCATATGTAATTAATGGTAGAACAGAAAGTACTTCTTCAGGCATAAATAAAGTCATAGAGTATATTAATAAAAAAGAAATATTACAGGGAAAACAAAAAAAATCTAAAGAAATTATAGACAGTTTAAGTAGTGAATTTAAAAATAGTATAAAAGAAATACTATTTAATATTTAAATATAGTAAAGAGGAGGTTAGAACAATGAACTATACCAACAATGATAATATAGAAATTATCACTACTTTATTAAAAAAGCATAAAATTAAGGATATTATAATTAGTCCTGGAGGAACAAATATTCCTTTAATAAAATCCTTACAAAAAGATGATTTTTTTACTTGTTATTCTATTGTTGATGAAAGAAGTGCTATATATTTTGCTATAGGAGTATACCTTCAAACAGGTAACATTGTGGCGACTGTGTGCACTAGTGCACAAGCTACTAGAAATTATATTCCAGGTTTGACAGAAGCTTACTACAAGCATGTTCCTATATTAGCTATTACAATGGAAAAGCATCCACGTTTTACTTATCAAGAGTATATGCAAGCCCCTGATCAAACATCATTACCAAATGATTCAGTAAAAAAATCAGTAGAATTGCCTTATATAAGTGATAGTAATGATGTTTATCATAGCATAAGATGTGTCAATGAGGCTATCTTAGAGTTGAGTAGAGAGGGAATGGGACCAGTACAATTATGTGTACCCTGGCTAGATTTCCCATTAAAAAGCAATAACATCAAAATCAGATCCATAAATAGATTTAGTAAAGACGATATTAAAGACTTAGAAATAAAAGATAAGAGTATAATGCTAGTGATAGGGGAACATAGGCCATTTAATAAAGAACAAACAGAAATTATAAATCGCTTTTGTGAGAATTATAACGTAATGGTTTATGTAAACCATTTGTCTAATTTTAATAATAAATATTCAATAAATGCTAACCTTCTTTTATCTACAATGAAGGATGAAGAATTTAATAACTTAAAACCTGATGTTTTTATTACAATAGGTGGTCAAACAGGCGATTATCCTTTATTTTTGACATTATCAAACAATAATATTGATATTGAGCATTGGAGAATTTGTGAAGATGGAAAGATAGTGGATACATATGACAAATTAACTAGGATATATCAATGTAGCCTAGAAGAATTTTTTAGTAATGTTCAGGATGCAGAATGTAAAGAACATTCATATTACCGTAAATGGGAATTAGCAAGGAAAGAAAAAAATATAAATATAAATGTTCCATTTTCAAGTTTATCAATTGCACAGTACCTGCATAATAAGATACCGAAATCATCTATTATACAATTTTCAATATTACACAGTTTGCGAATTTGGAATTTATTTGAATTAGATTCATCTATAGAATGTTATTCAAATGTCGGAGCATTTGGAATAGACGGTGGAATGTCTACTCTTATTGGTCAAAGTATTGTTACAGATAAGCTATCCTTTATTATTATAGGTGATTTAGCTTTTTACTATGATATGAATTCTTTAGGAATAAGAGATATAAAAAGCAATTTAAGAATATTGCTTATTAATAATAATGGTGGTGTAGAATTTAAATTACATGGTGGAAATAATAAAGAAATAAATGAGTATATAGCTGCCGGAAATCATTTTAATAATGCCGAAGGGTGGGCAAATACATGTGGATTTCTTTATTTATCAGCTCATTCCATGGATGAGTTTATAAAATATTCTGAAAAATTTTTATCTGAATCGGATTTACCTATTATATTAGAGGTTTTTGTTAGCGATGAAGATGAAAGTGAGGCATATAATAGAGTGCTTGAATTTAACAAAAATTTATCTGTAAGCGAACAGGTCAAAAAGACTGTGAAAAACTCAGTAAAAACAATATTAGGGAAAAAAGCAGTTGATAAAATTAGAGAGTTAAAGAGGTAAAAAATGAGGACTTTAGAGTTGATATATAAAATTAAACAGAAATTAACAAAAATAGAAAAAGAAAAAGTTCTTATTCCTGTTTATAACGGGTGTTTATTAAAAGATAGAATAGCATTTATTACAGGAGGTTCTTCTGGAATAGGATATGCAATTGCTAGTTCATTTTTAAGAAATGGTGCAAAAGTAATTATTTCAGGAAGAAATATTGATAGATTAAATATTGCAAAAGATAAGTTGATTAAAGAAACTGATTGTAATGAGAGTGATATAATATGTTTTGAATTAGATATTACTAGAATTAATTATAATGAAAATAAATTAAATTCATTTTTAGATCAATATAAGAATATTGATATTTTTGTTAATAACGCAGGCATAAATAAAGGTGAATCATTTCCAAATACAGATTTAATTGATTATGAAAATGTTTTGGATACAAATTTAAAAGGAATGTATTTTTTTTCACAATATATATTTAAATATATGATAAAGAATAAGATACATGGAAATATACTTATTATTAATTCTTCTTCTTCTCTTAGACCTGCTATAACACCATATATTGTTTCTAAATGGGGTGAAAGATCACTTACTTTAGGTATGGCAAAAAAAGCATTGCAATATGGAATTACTGTTAATGGATTAGCTCCAGGTTCAACTTTAACACCTATGTTAGAAAAAGGAAATAAAACAGATCTTTCTTTAGATTATTCTCCAATTAAAAGATATATTGCACCAGAAGAAATTGGAAATATGGCTACATTTTTAGTTAGTGATATGGGAAAGACTATTATTGGAGATACAATATATATGACAGGAGGAGCAGGAGTTATTACATATGATGATATGCAGTATTAGGAAAGGGGAATATTATGGTAAAGAGTAAATATAATACGCTTGTAAAAAATATTGGTTTGTTTACAATAGGAAGTTTTGGATCAAAAATAGTTTCTTTTTTAATGGTTCCATTATATACTGCAGTTTTAAGTACTTCAGATTATGGTATGGTAGATCTTGTTTCCTCAACTGCACAATTATTAATACCAATATTAATTTTAAGTATTCAAGATGCTACTTTACGCTTTAGTATGGATTCAAAGTATGAAAAAAGTGATGTTATATCTACAACTATCAACATAATAATAAAAGGTTCAATAATATTAATCTTCGGAGTTTTTATCGTAGAAATAATTGGATTATTTTCGTTGGAATTATCATATTATGTATTTTTGATACTGTTATTTATATTGGGATCTTTAAATAATTGCTTTAATTTATATTTGAAAGCGAAAAATAATGCATCTGCTATAGCAATCAGTGGTATTTTAACTACATTTATTACATGTGTTAGTAATATCCTTTTATTGATTGTATTTACGTTTGGTACTACTGGATATATGATAAGTAATGTAATCGGGTTAGCCTTATCAGTATTGTACCAGCTTTTTATTGGGAAGATTTATAAGGATTTACATTTAGTAAATTATAATAATTTATCAAAACCTATGACTAAATATAGTATTCCATTAATTTCTAATTCTATTGCATGGTGGATCAATTATACAAGTGATCGATATATACTTGCATATTTATGTGGAGTAGCTGCTAACGGTATATATTCAGTAGCTTATAAAATTCCAACAATATTAACTACCTTTCAGAGTATTTTTTATAATGCATGGTCTATATCAGCTATTTCAGAATATGATAAAAATGATAAAGATGGATTTATTAGTAATAATTATACTTTATACAGTTGTGTTTCAATTTTAGTATGTTCGTTTTTATTGATAATAAATGTCCCATTAGCATCTGTTTTATATTCCGGAGAATACTTTATAGCTTGGCGAAGTGTTCCATTCTTACTGGTAGGAACTGTATTTAATGGAATAGCACAATTTGAAGGGTGCCTTTTTGCTGCAACAAAAAGGACTAAAATGGTCTCGTTTACTACTGTAATTGGAGCACTTGTAAATATGATATGTAATTTTATATTCATATACTTTTTTGGAGCTATAGGTGCAGCGTTTTCAACAATGCTAGGATATGGGGTTACATGGTTATTAAGAACCATTTTTTTACAGACATTCATTAAAATGAAAGTAAATTGGTCTAAACATAGAATTATCCTATGTTTAATCATTATTCAGGCTATTCTTGCAACTTTAAATATATTTAATTTTCTGCAAATTATAATATTCATAGTAATAGTATTTATGCATAAAGAATATATTCAGAAGATTTTTAATTTAGTGATAAGTCATACATAATAGACTTGGTTTTATAATGAATATAGATAATGTATTGAAAGAAATCATTTTTGTGCAATTGAAAGGATGGAAAATATAGAATAAAATTGATTAAACTCTAATAAAAATATAAAAAGCAAGCATTATTTTTTGAATATTACGTTTCTAATGGTAATAAACGGAAATCTAGCCATAGAATTAAATCTTTAAAACATTAGTCAATTTATATTTGAGTATCAAAGTATACTAAGTTATATTTTAAGGAATTTTTTATTGATCATTAATGTATGGTTCATTATATTAAAGAAGTATATTCAAAAACTTAGCATTATTCAAATTCATAGTATATTTACTAAAATAAATTTCCTTTATATATGACATGATTTGTATGGTAAATTGAATTTTGTTTTTGTAATGTGATAAAGTGGATATATCGAATATAAATAGTTATCAATTTAGAACTAAAGTGATGTTTAATATCAAAAAAGTATTAATATCGCTAAGTAAAGCATGTTAAAAGTATCGTTATGTGGATTCAACAAATATGAGAACACTATATCCCTAGGTTAATTAATTTACTAGTTGCTTACGGAATGGTGGATAAAAATCTAAATGTGTACTTATCTTTCAATTTCCTACTGCATAAAGATAAAATAGATGTAGATATATTGACAATAAAAGAATATTCATTTTGTATAAATAGTAAAAAAGGTAGAATGTTAATCCAAAATATTAATAAATTTATTTAAAAAAACTTGATTAACCATGAGACACAGAACATGTAATTAAAATTAGATAAATCCAGAAATATAAACAGATTTATTTAGATTATAAGTACTGGCTTTATGATTTTTTTAAGAAAAAACTATACCCCTGTATGATGTGGTCAATCAAGTAAAAAATTATTTATTAAAATAAATAAAAAATATGTAATATAGGATTTAAAATTAATTAATAATGACTTTTTAAATACAGAGAGTAGTTAGAAGGAGTTTGATATGTATATTAATACAACAAGTAAAGAGGAAATAGAAAAATCACTATGTCAGGTACTCAATATAAATAGGGAAAAACTATATGAATTGATAGAGGAATGTTATAACTTATTTCAAAGAAATCATCAAGTGTTTGTTATAGATGATCAGTTTGATTTCTTTTATAAGTTTGTAGAAAAACATCAGGTAGAAAATATTGATAAGGTATTACTAATACATTTATCCAGACGATTGCAAAATGATGAAGATAATAATGGCTATAATTTTCTTGGCACATTAACATATAAAACTTCTTTATCAAACTTTTTGGGGAGATATGGTATTACTTTTCAGTACGATGATCATATAAAAATGCTAGTCGATGATAAAGAAATTAATCTAGATAATGGAGATGAAAGCTATTCTTATTATTATTTAAAAAATAGATTTGGATATCTTTATAAAGATTTTAATTTTAAAGGATATATGTTTGGTGATAACATAGAAAAAAGTGAAGTATATGAGATACATGAGGAAGGTCCAGAATTTTTTGGATACCTTTTTTTATTTACTGATGATAAATTTATAGATGATTTTTATGAACAGTCTGAATATTATAAATTTGAATATTTAGTACCTTTAGAAATGTTAAATTTTGAGGACTGTGAAACAATGTCTGATACTGATAAGCAAAGATATATTATTGTGAACTGTTTGCAAAGACTTTATAGATATGTTTTTGATCCTGATATGAATATCTATGAAAACAGGGTCTTATGTATAGAAGATGATATTGCATTATCAGACAGCTATTTAATCAGTAAAACGAAAATATAGGTACTAATATTTTAAGTAGCATTTCATTAGACTAATAAAAAACTATTTTATAGGTTATAAAAATTTAATATTGTTTACATTATGGGTCAGTGACTATATTTAGCACTGACCTTTTTTGTTATATGTGGATATTAAGTTAAGTTTTCATATTATTTTGTTATGCTAATTGACCTCATTGCATGTAAAAAAGTTAATTTAATTGGTATTTTTTTGTGATTGTTATTATTTAACAGTATTTGTTTGATATTATATTTCAACAATTCAATGTTGGGGAGAGAGCGATGAACAACACTATACGTGCACCACCTATACTTTCATATATTTTATCAAAATATTATGGAGGTATAGTAATGTATAAAAGTGATTATTCAAAGTATTGTTTTAGACAGATTAAAGATGAAAATGGAGATAAAAAGTATTATATAAAGATAAAAAAGGAATTTATAGAAGTACCTAAAGAAGTATATTCATTAATTATTAATAGTGTACATACAGAATCATATAGAAATAAAAGAAGAGCAGCGGTAACGATCCAATATTATGAAGGTGTGGAAAGTGAAGCTGCTCCTTTTTTTTGCAATTTTGCTGATGAGATCCACACTAAGTTTTTAGCAAAACAGGCTATAAAAGAAATAATGAAATTGCCTGTTAAGTACAGAGATATAGCCTACTGTATTTTTGTTTTGGAGTATACCCAAAGTGAAACTGCCCGAATTCTAAATATCCCTTACAGCACAGTTCATGACAGAAAAATAAAAGCAATGAAAATTTTACAAAAAAAAATTAAAAAAAACCGTTAAATGATATTCCAGCTTTGTCAGCAATAAGTGAAGGGTTAAACATCACTTAAACGGAGGAATTAAAGATGAACAAATTAAACGCTTTTATTTATTGTCGAGTTCTAACAGAAGAAGCTAGAAACTTACTGATGTATCAGGAAGAAATATTATCAAAAAAGGCAGTAGAAGATGGTTATGAAATATTTGGTAAAGTTTGTTTAGTTGATACTGGTAAGAGTTTTGGATCTTTTAAAATGCAGGCACTAATCGGATATATTCGAAAAGAAAAGATAAATGCAATTTATGTATATGATAGAACAAGATTATGTATATATAAGGATTTATATATGGAATTTAAAATGTTATGTGATATGCATCATGTTGAGATTATATGTCTAAATTCATAATTGATTAATTAACAGTGTATCGTAGTCGTGATCCTCCTTTCTTTATTAAAGGAATAACAGGAAGGAGGATTTAAAGTGGGCTTTAATTATGCTAAGGAAAAAATCAAATGGGATAAATGGAAAGAAAAGGAAGAAGAACTGTTAAATTCGTTGGGTGTTGATCAAGAAATAATCAAACAGTTAAGAGATTATGATTGGGAAATGTTTAAAACAGAACGAAGAATACGCTCAAGACAAACTGTTTTTTCAAATCAGCTGTTTAATAACATTTCATTTTATGATAAAAAAGAAATTTCAACAGTAGAAGACTTATTGGATGAAATAGAGAATGAAGCCCTTCTTCATTATTTATCGCAGACCGATAAAGTAACAATGAATATTCTTTTATTAAAAATCAAAGGGTTTTCTACTAAGGAAATATCCCAGATATTAAATATCAGTCATTCAGTAATCTATTCTAGAATACATCATTTAAAAGAAAAATTAAAAAAATTTCATAATGATGTCCAAAAATAGCGGTTTTAAATGCCTATATATTGAAGGGGTTAATAATACCTCGATATAGGACATTGGAAACTGAATAGCAAGACTGATAACGTTACTTATATTTAAGCCCGGCAAGAAGTACGCCACGACAACAGGATCAGGAGGTAAAACATTTAAAATTCTGATATAGCGGTAATACCGGATTGCAGTCATAATTTGCTGATATGATGGCGATGAGGATATAAGAAGATAATGATACACATAGTGAGTCTAAGTCCGAGCATTGATCAAATGTCGCAGACAAGACACTATATAGGTGAGAGTCCTATGAGTTAGTTTATAACGCCTTAAAGATTATAAAGACTCGTGGAACTGCGTAGCAAAGCAGTCTATCAGAATTGCAGTATTTATAATCGTCAATGAATTATCTTTTATGATTTTGAATAATTAAATCATTAATAAGATAATTCTTGATGTACATAAGAAGTGAGGTGAGATGATGAATAGAACTTTAGAAAGAGGAGAAGTTTATCTAGCTGATTTGAATCCGGTAATTGGTAATGAACAGGGTGGAATTCGACCAGTACTTATTATTCAAAATGATGTTGGGAACATATTTAGTAATACAACTATTGTAGCTTCAATGACTTCTTATATAAGACATAAACCGAATTTGCCAACTCATGTATATATAAAAAATAGAGAGGGATTAAGTCATAATTCATTAGTGCTGTTGGAACAAATACGAACCATTGATAAAAAAAGACTTATTAGAAGATTATGTAAACTTAAATATAATGAGATGGAAAAGATTGACATATGTTTATTAGTCAGTATCGGTATAGAAAATACTGATCAATATCAGATGAATTAAATATCAACTATACGATTTGAAATTTTGAACATTCGTCTTTTTATAATTAATCTTTTAGACTAAAGATAGGATATGTAATAAAAACATATTCAAAGAGTAATAGCTCATAAATAAAAATATTTGGACAAGTATTGGAGGATTTGTATGAAAACACAAGATAAGGAATTTGAAATTAAAGTCACTAAACTTTTGTTATTTTTAGTAGAGAATACAGGCTTTACATTAGAAGAATTGTTAGATGCTAAAGTCTATGATATGACTATTAATCGACATTATCTGATAATTAAAGAACATGCTGAAGAGATCAATAAGCATATTTTTGAAACAGTTGAAGAATGGTTAGAAACTAATAAACATCCAAGTCTATTTTGTACATATGATGGAAAAGATTTAAATAACAAATTAGAAGAGGGTTGCATTAAAGAAACAGGAAAACAAAAGCTTTATATTGATATGCCTCATTTTACAGGCAGAAATGTTCCAGTAACTGAAATTGCAAAAGCTTCAGGTAAAGATATTCAATATATTAGATATGGATTACAAAAAGGTTTTATGACTTTTGGATATGCCTATCAAAAGGGAAATAGTAGTGAATACAATTATTATTGTCCAGATAAAAAGGTTTGGGAAGAACTAGGTTATTACTCCGATGGAAAAGATTAGGAGGAAAAGAAAATGGCAAAAATGAAAAGAAGTCCAAAAGGTTTTGGTTCTATTATTAAAATGAAAGGTAATCGACGACTTCCCTATATGGTCAGAATTAAATTAGGTGATGTAGTAAATCATAAAACAGGGAAAATAACACCAAAATATTATATTCTTGGATATGCAAAAGATCGTAAAGAGGGTTTAATGATGTTAGCTGAGTATCATCAAAGACCGTTTGATTTAAAACATGCTGATTTAACCTTTGCAGACGTTTATGCTGATACGATGGAATATAAAGAAAAAAAACAAAAAATAGGAAAATCTGCTAAACGAAGTTATAGTACAGCTTTTCAGGCATGTTCTTCATTGCATGGTGTTCCTTTTGTAAAACTAAAGGCAAAAGATTTACAGGAAGTGATTGATAAATGTAATAAAAATTATCCATCACTAAAAAATATTAAAGTTTTATATTCTCAAATGTATCAATATGCCATTAAACATGAAATATGCAAAGAAGATTATTCCAAACATGTTGATTTAATAGAATACACTGGAAAAAATCCTAATTCCATTGAACGTAAAAGATTTACATCTGATGAAATATTAGAGTTATGGAAATACAAAGATGATAGACATTATCAAATTATTTTAATATTGATTTATACTGGAGTAAGAATAAGTGAATTATTAAATCTAAAGAAAGAAGATGTGCATATCGATGAACAGTATTTTGAAGTAAAGAAAAGTAAAACTGAAAATGGAATAAGAGTTGTTCCAATTGCAGATAAAATAAAACCATTTTTTGTTGAATGGTTAGAATATTCAAAAATTGATTATGTATTCTGTACAAATGACCAAAAACAATTTTTATATAGGAATTTTTATGACAGTTATTTTATACCTATTATGGATAATCGTAGATTTGACCATAGACCACATGATACTCGTCATACTTGTGCTTCTTTAATGGCTGAGGCATTTATTGATGAAAGAATTGTGAAAAAAATATTAGGGCATGCTCATAATATGTCTTTAACCGAAAGAGTTTATACTCATTATGAAATTAAGGTACTGGTTGATGAAATAAATAAAATTTAGGATATATTATTTAGACAGGCTGTATAGAGAAGTATCATTATATGAAAACTCAAATTAATGTATGATTTTTAGAATATTAATTTGAGTTTTTATTTGTTTTATTATGGCATATATAATGTTAGTTATAGATCAGACCACAATTAAATTTTTTGATTTTTATTTAATTGAAGTCACGGGATTTGCTTAGGATTTGACGATGTGAGTAGAAAGGGGATGTTTTCAAATAAATAACAATAAGATAGCAAATGGGAAAAGTAATAGCTCAAACCACTTGAAAATTCGTGGTTTAATTGCTCTTGTGATGTTTCCAAAACGTTAATTTATCGTTTATCAGAGAGAAATTCAAAGAAACTCAAATCGTCAAAAGCCTTTATTTATCGGCTAAAACTCGATTTGAGTTTTTTCTATTTTGTGAATTTAAAAACGGTATGCAACAGGTATGCAGCAATATTCTCACCTCAAATTCTCATATATGCAGCAAATTGACAAAATAAAAATGACTCATAAAGGGTCATTAATGCTGTGTTTCCCAATCCTTCATTTTATCTTCTAATAGATCATAGTTACAATAACCAAATTTAATCTCTTTGGTTTTCTTTTGGTGACGAATAATACTAAGTATTTTATTAAAAATCGTATTTTTCTTTCTTTTACAGAATTCATACTCCTTAGCAAGTAAGTCTCTATCTTTATGATGTCTGATATCAATTTCATGATAGCAACCTTCAGCGACAGGAATAGCTTTTCTTAAATCAACAACAGAAATCAATTTTTTGATAGTATCATTATCTAAACGTTTAATAATATCTTTCTCATGTATTTCAGATACATCAATATTTTCATAAATAACTAAATAATCAATACCAGTATTCTTTAGTTTCAGATGTTTTGGTTTAGCCGAAGTTAAAGGAACAAAATAAGGAATTGTGTCATTGAAAATGATTGTACCAATATAAGGTTTGTTTTCATAATCATGTCTTTTTTTATTGAAATATACCTCTGTATCAAAAGAATGTGGATACTTAATATAGTTAATATCAATTGTATAAAATTTCAATATTATCACTATTCCTTTCTTTGTTATAAAATAAAAGGAAGGATTATGCATCCTTCCATACTTTAACGCCCTACACTTATGGCGGTAGGAGCCGTACTGTTAGCGGTATTTCTACCTTCAAATATATTATACACAATTATGTGTATATATCAAGTTATGTCAAGTCATTCAATGACATACCATGACAATTATAGTATATGTATAAAATATTTATTTATTCATAAATAATTAAAAATATTCAGCCCAATTCTCGTCCCACTCTTGGGACTTCGAGACTCAACCAAAATGGTTTGTATTTATCCATCTGTATATCGCCTTACTTATTCAACAGAAAGCAAGACAATTTCAAGGATAAACATGCTCACTTCGTTCGTCCTCAATATTGTCTTTTAGGCTTTCTGTTTTATTCTTTTTGGCGATATACGAAATGGATAAAAAAGAACTATATCATAGACATGGCTCATGAGATTTTAGTTTGAATGCTTCTTTAGTACCATCATCATAGTGAATCGTTACTTCGTTTTTATTGTAACTGATGATGGCATTTTTATTATGCATATCTTTTATGAGTAGGCTATAAGGAATCATGAATGCTAATCGTTAGATAGTTTATATCAAAGTTCTTTTTAATCTATTGATATGCTTTATATTGTGCAACAGTATCACATTTGAAGTGATTATTCATGTTTAATGCTTTCTGGATAATAAATAGAATTAACTGCATTAATTAAATATTGCATATCAATATGAGTATAAACTTTCTCGGTCATTGTCATTGCACCTTTGTGTCCTACGATCATCTTTGAATAAGTAGGTGATAC
>NZ_JAGHEW010000377.1 GCF_017889095.1 Thomasclavelia sp.
ATCTTATGATCTTTGATGATTTTAAAACCATGATTAAGATAAAATTGATGAGCTGTTTTTCGTTTAAACTGAGAACCTAAAGTTATTGAACTTAACTGATTCTTTTTTGCAAACTTTTCGACATAATTAAGCAATTGACCACCAACCCCTTTACCTTGATAATTAGATAAAACGGCAAGAGTATTAATAATTAAATAAGGATCTTTATGAATACTATATTTAATCACTACTTCAATTACCCCAATTACTTTTAAATTATCACTGGCAATAAAAAGATAGTTACAATTACTTGCATTAATAACTTTAAGCATTTTATTCATTTTTTCTAACGGATAATCATAACCCATAACTTCTAAATATAAATCATAAATTCCTTGTAAGTCTTCTTTTTTTGCTTCTTTGATTTCCATAATAATCACCAACCAATCTTATTTTATTATAACATCTTATTTAATAGATAAGTCTATAATTAACTATATTTTATTGTTATAATATATAAAACAAAAAGAACGATTAAAACTATGGGGGTAATAAAAATGATCTACAGTAAATTAACAGTTAAAGCCATGAAGATTGCTTATGATGTTCATCAGGGACAAACTGATAAAACCGGTGTTCCCTATATTTTTCATCCTTATCATTTAGCTGAACAAATGGATGATGAAATAAGTGTTTGTGTTGCCTTGTTGCATGATGTGGTTGAAGATAGTGATGTTACTTTTGAAGATCTAGAAAAAAGTTTTCCTGAGGAAGTAATAGCTGCTTTGAAACTGTTGACCCATCAACAGGGAACGGATTATTATGAATATATTAATCATATTAAAACTAATGAATTAGCTAAGAAAGTTAAGTTAGCGGATTTGGCTCATAATTTAGACGAAACTCGTTTTGTCGATGGTGTAAATGAAGAAACTTTAAAATATCTTCGTAATAAGTATCAAAAAGCCAAAGCTATTTTAACAGCACAATAAAAAGCCGAAAAACGGCTTTTTATAAACGATTTAATTGTTTAGGATCAATCAAACTAGCAGCATCTTGATCACAAATAACAGTAAAATTAGGATGTAGTTTTAAAATAGTGGCAGGAACATCCTGGTTAATTGGTTCTTCTAAAAAGCGTTTAAGAATTTCTGCTTTTTCTTTACCATTAACGATCATAACTAGATGTTTAACTCGCATCAAGCTTTTTGGTCCCATAGTTAGTGTAAATGGCTGAGTTGGTCGATCTTTATAGGTTGGATTAACCGCCTGTTTTTCAGGGAATGGAATTTTATAAGTATAGCTGTCAAATGGTGTACAGCGAGGACAGTTACCACAGAAATGACCATCCCATCCTAAACCGATGACCATAACATCAATACCGCCAGCATTGCGGATTTCTTCGTCATAATTTTCCCAATTATCAGCATTCATGATATGAACGCGACTATCAGGAATATTAGCTGGCTGGAAAAATAATTGTTGCATATCATTCCAGTTTGGTCCTGTTTCTTGATCAGTATATGGATTTTCATCAAAAAGATAGTATTCGATATCTTTAAATTTTTCTTGATCTTTAACATAAGGAATCATCATGTCATACATCGTTTTTGGTGATCTTCCCGAAGTTAAAGAAATATTAACACGTTTATCTTGCATCATTGCTCCAAGTAAGATAAACATTGCACTTTCGCTCATTTTTTGTTCATTTTCTTCGATAATTAGTTTCATTTTTTCGCTCCTTTTACAGTTTTATAATATAAAGAATTATTTAAATGATTCTAGATTGCTTGGCTGATTAAAAACTAGGGCAATAGGATTAATTAAAATTATTTTGTGACACTATATATGCAAAACCAAAATCTTTTTTATATTTTAAACAGCTAAATAAAATGATTTCATTTGCACTTACGTTTAATCTTTAGCAAGAGCTTAGATAATCTTATTATCAAAAACTTCAAAAAGTTGATTTATCTAGCATAACTTTTCTATAATCCTTCCCTTACTTTAATTTTTGAATAATATTGGGTATAAATCATAAATAATTTCTTTATATTTTTTAGTTCCTCTTTATTAATTATACTAAAGAAAAAAATTAAAAGCCATAAATTTGAAAGCGTTTTCTTGATTATTTAGCTGTTAAACTATCATATTGTATTGTTTGCAATAATTTTTTACAAGTATCCATAAAATCATCTTTTTTCATGCCTTTAACAATTGCTTCACTGGCTAATAATTCTAGTTTGGAAACTAACTGATCTTGATGTTCTTTAGAATTATCAATCGTTGGCTGGACTTTAGCACCATGACGGCGATCGATACAAATATAGCCTTCTTGTTTTAATATTGAGTATGTTTTATTGATTGTCATATTATTGACTTGTAATTCTTTAGCTAAAGTTCTAACTGAAGGCAATGCTTCACCATATTTAAAGGTGCCACTAGCGATTCCTTTGATGATTTCATTGCGCAATTGTAAATAAATTGGTGTATTACTAGTATAATCTAATTCAATGATCATTGATTTATAACCTCCTTGATTTCTCTATATATTTTTATTGTTTTATTATCATTATCATCATTAATAATATAAGTATTACTATCAGTATATAAGACAATAAAATAATCATGTAAGTTAGCTTTATAAACTAAACATTTCCCATATTTATCATAAGTACATTTACCTTTAGTATAAGCAATAGTCCCCGTACCATTGATGCGCATACCATCACCTAAATTATCTGTTAACTCGGCTTTATAAACATTATCTAGATCAATTTCAGTTTGATAAAAGGGACTATCAACACTAATAATATTATGATTTAATGATAAATCAACTAATTGATGATGATAATCGAGATAAAGTGGATAACCAAAGATAAAAATAAGGATACTAGCGAAGATCATTATTAAACTAACAATAAAATATTTATAAGCTGGTTTAGCACTGTTGAAGATCATTTGACTGCCACAGTTAGTAAACATTTTAGGATCAGCTTTATTATAATAGGAATAACCAAAAATTCCATATCGCCAACAATCATCATTGCTAATGTTATATTCTTTATTTTCAGTAGCGTTTAATAATTCTTTTTTCTTACTTTGAAATTGATTAGTTTTGTAAATAATTAAAAGTAAATTACTAGACATGCCAATCATTATTAAGACAATGATAACAAATGGTAATTGATCAAGTAAAAATAACTGAAGTGTTAGATTAAAGATACTATCAAATAAAATCAATAAGAAAAAACAATGGGAAATATAATCAATTCGTAAGGTATTTAGGGTAATGTTAATGTCAGTATCTTGACAATAAGTTTTATGATCAAGCCGTTTAATCATGATCATTCCACCGATTAAAACGACAAACTGTAATAATAGATATAAGTAATTAATCAAATTAGCGTGAAAATAAAGCATCCAGCCACAAGTAAGCAAATCAATTACTAATACGATTAAATATCTATGATAATTAAAAGGCTGTTTTTCCATGTAAGCTAACATTTTTAAATCTACCTTAATTGTTTTACTAGTAGAATCAAGCCAATCACGTTCTTTTTTTAGTTTTAATAACTTATCACGATATTTTTTAAATGGTAAATTAATCAAGAAAACATTAACCCAGACCATGATAAAATAATAGATGAATTTAAATTGATCATTGATCAAGATCAAAGGTAAATAAACAATAAAGTTAACTAATAACATTTTTAATGATGCTTTTCGATAATCGGCTTCAATCTTTTTTAAATCTAAATCCTCATAAGCATATTCAGGTATATTCACTAACAATAACCGTCCATCTTGAAAGCGGGCGGTTTGTCTGCTTGAATAAAAAACACTAAAATTCCCAATACAAATTATACTGATTAAAATCATTAATAGCATATTGATCACCTCTATTTGTATTATAACATATAATACAAATAATACAAAGTGTTTTTGCGAATAATAATGTTATATTTATTTTTTATCATGTGATCCAATATAAATACAAAAATTGGTGAAAATAAACACACCAATTGTATAGATACTGACCATTTTTTTAAACATGATATAATAAATTAAAATAGCTAATAACCAGATTGTATCGATAATAAAAAGTGCTTTTATTTTTTTCTTTTGTCTAATCTTTTTCATCGTGATTCCTTGGACATTTTATATAATTATTTTCTTAAAATGATGGTATCTAACACGTAGATGATTGTCAATTTAATTTAAGATGTTTAAGATTTTTTAA
>NZ_JAGHEW010000378.1 GCF_017889095.1 Thomasclavelia sp.
AAACTTTCAATTTCTTCAACGTCTTCATCATTTACATCTTCACCGCAAATTAAAGTAACAATTTCAGCATCACTATCAATAATATTTTCTAAAACGACTTTTAATGCTTTTAATTTATTATCTTTGCAGGCAACAATATTTTTTTCAACCATTGCCATATAATCATTAGCTTTGATTTCTACACCATCAATTGATGTATCTTTGATCGCAAATGTTACTTGACCAGTTTTGACATTACCAACTGCTTCATTCATATCCGCTACATTATCATCTAATGAAGCTTCAGGGTTATACATGATACATGCTGATAAACCTTGAGGAATTGTTTTTGTTGGAATAACAATTACATTTACTTCATCTTCTAAAATAGTTGCTGTTTGTTGAGCAGTCATGACAATATTTGAGTTATTAGGTAAAATAATAACATTTTTCGCATTTACCTTTTTAACTGCCTGAACCATATCTTCAGCTGAAGGATTCATTGTTTGTCCACCACTGACAACATAGTCACAATGTAATTCTAAAAAGGCATCTTTTAATCCATCACCAGCACATACTGAAATTACTGCCGTTTCTTTAGGTGGGATTTCGTCTTTAGCTTTATTATCATCAACCCCAACAATTGAACCACCAGCATTTTGAATAGCATCACTTTGTTCTTGCATGTTTTCAATCTTGAGTTTTATAAATTCACCAAATCTTTGGGCAATATTTAGCGCATTTCCTGGTTTTAATGTATGAACATGAACTTTAACGATTTCTTCATCTTGAACAACCACAATACTATTTCCTGGTATGCGTTCTAGTTCTTTTTTCAATTGATCTTCTTTAAATTTATTTATTAATGAAGGTTCTAGTCTAATAATAAATTCCGTACAATAACCATATCCTTCTTCACCGCTTTCAACACTAGCAACAGCATTCATCGCTGTATCATTACTTGATTTGATTTCTACATATTCTACTCGTTCACCTGCTAAAG
This sequence comes from Thomasclavelia sp., assembly GCF_017889095.1. Classification (GTDB taxonomy): domain Bacteria; phylum Bacillota_I; class Bacilli_A; order Erysipelotrichales; family Coprobacillaceae; genus Thomasclavelia. The sequence goes on from NZ_JAGHEW010000378.1 coordinate 983, forward strand.
CAGCCATAAATCCTGTAAAGACAAGTAACAATCCCGCACCACCGCTATCAACAACACCAACTTCTTTTAAAACTGGTAATAAATCTGGGGTACGATCTAATGCAATTTCCGCATTTTTTACAAAGTATGAAAATAAATCTTCAATTTCCATTCCTTCTTTAGCATATTTTTCAGTGGCTTCACTAGCTTCACGAATAACTGTTAAGATTGTTCCTTCAACAGGACGCATTACTGCTTTATAAGCAACTTTAGCACCGTTAGATAGAGCCTTAGCAAAAAGCATGGCATCAGCACTTTCATGACCTTGTAAAGTCATTGAAACTCCTCTAAAGATTTGCGATAGAATAACACCCGAATTACCACGAGCACCCATTAATAATCCTTTTGATAATTTTTTAGAAATATCACCTATATTATTAGAATCAAAATTATCGACTTCTTTAGCACCTGCAGAAAAAGTTAATGACATATTAGTTCCGGTATCACCATCAGGCACTGGAAAGACATTTAATGCATCGATTTCTGGATAATTATTATGTAAAGTATTTGCCCCACATAACACCATCTCTTTAAATAACTCACCTGTAACTACTTTCATCTTCTCTCTCCTCTATTCTACTCCACGAACTCCTTGAACATAGACATTAACCGCTTCCACATTCATATCCAAAGTAGATTCAACAACATATTTTACCTTTTTCTGTACTTCGTGCAATACCTCAGTCATTTTGATTCCATAGCCTAATAAGACATAAAGATCTAAAATTAGACCACTCTCGCCATCACGAGCGACAATTCCTTTTGAGTAATTTTCTTTTCTTAACAAGTCATAGTAGCCATCTTTTAATCTTTTTTGACTAGCCATGCCAACTACTCCATAGCACTCAATTGCAGCTCCACCTGCAATTGTAGTCACGACATCTAACGAGATGTTGACAGTCCCTATATTATTTTTCTTTTTAATCATCTATATGCCTCCTTGTATTCGTTTAAATAATACTATCTTTAGTAATTATATCTTAAATCCCTAATCTTGACAATTCTAAAGGCTAGAATTTATTCTAACAAACTTCCTATTTTTTTCAAGTATTAAATTTATCTTGATAAAATAATTATTTTTTTAAAAAAATAATTGCTTTTTACTGATAAAGATGATAATATAGTTCAGTACGTAAAAACACTACTAAAGGTAAGGAGGAGAGCCTATGTCAAGAAAATGTCAATTCAGCGGTAAAGGACCAATGTCTGGTAATACACGTTCTCACGCAATGAATGCAAGTAGAAGAAAATGGAACGTAAACTTACAAAAAGCTACTATTTTAGTAGATGGTAAACCTACAAAAGTAAGAATCTCTGCTAGAGAATTAAGAACTTTAAGAAAATCTGCTTAGTAATATAAATAGTACAATGTGTACTATTTTTATTTTACCCAATCAATTTAAATAAATGTATTAATAATTAAAAAAGTGCGATTTTTAAATTCGCACTTTTTATCTTTTAAACTGACGTTTAAATGCATCAAAAATTGATTCTTTTTTCTTTGATAATTTAGATAATTTTTGATATAACTCTTTTTCTTCACTTGATAATTTAGTTGGAATCTTAACTTCGATTCGTACCATTTCATCACCATAGTTATTACTATGAAGATCTTTTACCCCTTTACCTTTTAAACGTAATATTGTTCCAGATTGCGTTCCGGCAGGAATTTTAACAGTAACATCGCCTTGAACAGTTGGAACATCCACTTCACAACCTAAAGTTGCATCAACATTAGATACTGGGACAGTAATATGGATATTACGACCTTCACGTCTAAAATGAGGATGGCTGCTTACCTGAATTTCTACAAATAAGTCACCATTAGAACCACCATTGACACCACGGCCACCTTTTCCAGCAACCCTTAATTGTTGATTTGAGTTAATTCCCGCTGGAATATCTAATTGTACTGTAACTGTCTTAGTTTCATAACCGCGACCATGACAATGTGGACATTTTTCTTTAACTACTTTACCAGTCCCATTACAATCAGGACAAGTTGTTTCGGTTACGAAAGTACCAAAAGGTGATCTTTGCTGCTGTTGAATCGTACCGCGACCACCACAGCGAGAACATGTTTGAACATCATTAGGATTTTTCGCACCACTTCCATTACAGTGTGAACATGGAGCATCATAAGTTACCTTGATATCCTTTTTGACCCCTTTTACTGCTTCCATAAAATCGATATTTAAACGCATTAAGCGATCTTCACCACGACGTGGCCCATTATTTCTTTGACGAGATCTTCCGCCACCACCAAAGAATGATCCAAAAATATCACCAAGATCGACATCTTCAAAGCCAAAGCCACCAAATCCGCCAGCACCGCCACCATTTCCAGCACCTTGTTCAAAGGCAGCATGACCAAAACGATCATAAGTAGCTTTTTTGTTTGGATCTGAAAGAACTTCATAAGCTTCCTGTACTTCTTTAAACTTTTCTTCTGCACCTGGCTCTTTATTGACATCAGGATGATATTGTTTTGCTTTTTTACGATAAGCCCGTTTGATTTCATCAGCCGAAGCCTGCTTACTAATACCTAGGACTTCATAATAATCTCTTTTATCCGCCATATCTTCACCCTCTTTACACTAGTTAAAACCAAGGCGGCAAAGCCTTGGCTTTAAATTAATTCTTTTCTTCAAAATCTGCATCAACAACATTGTCATCTTGATTGTTTGCTGTACTATTTGTACTACCAGCATTAGCACCAGCGTTGTTTTGTTGTTGATATGCGTATGAAGCCATTTGTTGTGCCATTTGTTCAAGTTCAGACATTTTAGCTTCTAATGTAGCCATATCATTGTTATCTAATGCAGTTTTTAATTCATCTCTTAATTTTTGAGCTGATTCTTTTTGTGTT
>NZ_JAGHEW010000379.1 GCF_017889095.1 Thomasclavelia sp.
AACGTGAAGTTTTTCATGATACTGAAAACTATGTTTCCGCTTTACGGGCGGCTTTAAGAGAAGCTCCTGAAGTAATCTTAGTTGGGGAAATGCGGGATTTAGAAACAATTGATATCGCTATTACAGCGGCAGAAACGGGACACTTAATTTTCTCTAGTTTACATACTGTCGGTAGTGCTAATACAATTGATCGGATGATCGATGTTTTCCCACCCGCTTCCCAGCAGCAAGTTAGTGTGCAGCTGGCAATGGTATTAAATGCAGTAATCAGCCAGCAGTTATTACCGGGTATTGATGGTAAAATGATTCCAGCATTTGAAATTATGATTTGTAATCAGGCAATTAGGACCTTGATTCGTGATGGGAAGACTCATCAAATTGATAATACTATTTCCAATAGCCGCCAGCTAGGAATGATTACCATGGATGAAGCAATCATTGAATTATATAAACAAAATAAAATTACTAAAGAAACGGCAATTATGTATGCTGTTAATCCTAAAGTGATTGAACGTCGTTTATAGAAAGAGGTAAATCTCTTTCTTTTTTTGTTAATAAAAGACAGTTCAATGACTGTCTTGATTTTTAAATAAATAATCTATTCTATTGATTGCTTCTAATAAAACTTGTCTAGTTACTCCAAAATTTAATCTAATAAAGCCATAACCATCTTTACCATGATCTAATCCGTTATTTATACCAATATGACATTTTTCTAAAAATATTGTTTTAATTTCATTTAAATTGAGTGAGGATTTTCGACAGTCGACCCATAAAATATAGCTAGCTTCTGGCATAATTGGTGTTATGGGTAAATTTCTTTTCTTACATTCTGATACAAATAATTTTAAATTTTCTTGTAAATATAATTTACATTCTTCAAGCCACTGTTCCCCACTTCCGGCGGCAATTGCTAAAATAGCAGCAATCGTAAATGAATTAGTAGCATAGTGAAAGTCATAGGGAATAATTTCTTGGTCCCATTGGTTTTGCAACTTTTGATTAGCTATAAATACCATTGCAAATGCTAAACTCATTAAATTGTATCCTTTTGAAAAACTGAATAATTGAATACTGATTTCTTTTGCTTTGTCATTGACATTTAAAATCGGAATATGTTTATGGTCACCGTAGGTGATTAAAAAATGAACTTCATCAGATAGTATTAATACGTTATATCGATAACAAATATCTACCAATTGAGTTAATTCTGTTTTTGTGAAAACTCTCCCAGTAGGATTTTGGGGATTGACAAGAATAAACATTTTAGGACGATATTTTTTTATTTTTTGTTCAAAATCATTTAAATCAAGTTCATATCTTCCATCAATTAATTTCATTGAATTTAGAATTAATTTGCAGTTAGCACCTTCAATGGCTGTTTTAATAGGGGCAAAATATGGTGAATGCATAATGATATAATCACCAGCTTTTGTATATATATTTAATGCTAAACGGATTGCTCCAATTGTACTAGGTAAATCTCTGATCCATTCTTTTTTGATTTCTAAATTATAATTTCTTTTAAAATAACTGATTAAAGCCTGATAATAGGAATTTGGTTTCATACGATAGTTATAGGTATTTTCCATGGCTACTTTGGTTAGAGCCTCTTTAATACATGGTGCGCAGCAATAATCTAGATCAGCAGTTGCCATGCCAATAAAATCATCATAATTTTTTGCCTGATTCCAGCGATAAGATTCGTTATTTTTATGATCTAATGTTACATCAAAGTTATATTTCATTATTTGTTCCTCCTGACATTTTTATTTTCTCATAAAAGATAAGGAAGATAAAATTGAAATGCGGTATAATAAATATACATGATATGCATATTTCAGGAGGTGGCAACATGACGATAAATGATATTGAATCATTTTTAACGATTGTAAAATATCATAATATTTCTAAAGCAGCTGATTTTTTACATGTAACACAGCCAACCCTTACTAGAAGGATTCAGTTATTAGAAGCAGAACTTGGGTATCAATTATTTATTAGAAACCGTGGCCAAAAAAAACTTGAATTGACAAAAGAAGGTAATGCTTTTATTAAAATTGCTAAAAAATGGGAATCTTTGTTTAATGAATCACGTGAAATAGGTTTAATGCCTTTTGAAAAACATTTATCAATTGGTTCAGTTTATAGTGTAAGTCATGGTATCTTATTGGATATTTATAAAGATATTTTAAAATCGGGTATTTCGCTTTCGTTATATAATGTTTTATCGGAAAATGGTTTTCGTGATTTGCAGCTAGGTTTATATGATATTATCTTAATTGAACAACAAGATTATAATTATATTATGCCGGCTGATTTTATCATGAAACCACTATTTAGTGAAAAATATGTAATTGTTTCTAAAGATGAATTAGATATTGATCGACTAGATAGATTCCAAGAAATATACATTCCTTGGAATAAGGAATTCCGTTTTTGGCATAATAAGTGTTTTCCTATAAATAACGCGCAATTAATTCTTGAAGATGTTTCATTATTAGCTGATTTGCTAGATACGAAATGGTGTTTTGTACCATATTCGTTTGCAAAAAATTTAGATAATGTTTATTATTATGAAATATTTGATGACATCCCTTATAGAACTATTTATGCAGTATATAAAGCAACTGATAATATAGAGCTGATTAATGATTTTATTAAAAAAATAGAATCATATATTAAAAATAATTTTGATTTTGAAAGTTTATATTTATTATCTTGTAATTCTTTTTAAAATGTTGTTTAAGAAAGAGCTGACTCTTTCTTTTTTTTGTATTTTTATCACAAAAAAATTAGAGAATTAAAAATTTTATTGTTTTGGTTATAAATTGGTTATATAATAGTTATAAATGGGAAAACATGATGAATTAAGGAGCTAAAAATGGTCAAGAAAAGAATGATAAAAGTTAAAACGATTGGGAAACTAGGCATTATTAATAAAAAAAGTGAATTTCCTCGAGAGAAAATGCGAAGTATGCAAGTTGAGTTATTGTTGATATATCTTATTTTAAACAGAAATTCTACATTTGATAATCAGCAATTAATTGAACTTCTTTGGCCTGATGGTGATATTGATAAACCTGAAGGAGCATTGCGTAATTTGATTTATCGGGCTCGAAAAGAGATGAAGTTTTTATTTGATGATGGATTAGACTGTATTAAATCTAAAGGGCACAGTTATTCTTGGAATAATGAAATAATGTGCCAGGTAGATTATGAAATGATCATTAAAATCTGCCATAAAATCAATAAAGAAACTGATGTATTTAGGCAATATCAACGCTGTTTAGATTTGCTTGATTTATATACCGGAAGAATCTTGCCAGGGTTTGATAGTAAATGGATCGTAGAACTTAATAATTCGTTAAACAGTATAATTATTGAAGCGTTAAATCATTGTTTACAAAAATTAAGTGATCATAATATGTTTAAAGAAGTAATTGATCTTTGTAAACATAACAACATGGTTTATTTTAATGATATGAAAATTTATGAATTCCAGCTTTATGCATATTATCGAAGTGGAAAATTAGAAGAAGCAATGAGTTTTTTTCATTGGTGTGTTGATTTATACTATCGCAGATATTGTTTAAAAGTAAGTGCACGTCTAAAAGAAATTCATCAGATGATCTTAAATGAAGTACCTACCTTACCTTTAGATATTGACGAGTTTGAAAGAAAATTAAATTATGAAAGTCAACTAGACGAACCACAATATGTTGATTATGATATTTTTAGAAGTATTTATCAATATAATCATCGAAATATAAAACAGAATGATGATATTTATGGTTTAGTTTTATTGACACTAATTGATAAATCAAATCAATTAGATAAATTAGAAATAAAACAGGGGACTAATTTATTGCAAGAAATAATAAAAAATAGATTAGGTAAAAATGATGTTTATAGTCAAATTAATCAACAACAATATGTATTGATGATCCAGGTTGTTTCGTTTAGAGAACTGCAAAAATTATTAAAGCGTTTAATAAATAGTTTTGAACATAAAAATGGACTAACTGAACTAGTTTTAGCTAGTAATTATAAACTTATTGAATGACATAATAAAGGAAATATTTATTATGTTTTTTTATTTTTGGTTATATTTTGGGAATAAAATGGTTAAAAATAACAAATTTATAACATTTTTATTTCAAAAATATATCACAAATTAATTAGATGTTCTATAATGATAAAAGATTCATCCAAATGTGATTGATAAAGTAAAAAAGAAGTGAGGATATAAAAATGGCAGAAAAAATGAGTGTAATTTTAGGAAATACAATTCGCAAAGAAAGAAAAGCACGTAATTTAACACAACAGGAGTTAGCAGATATTACCGGGATTTCAAGAAGACATATCGCTAATATTGAAAGTGGTAAGATCAATGCATCATTTGAATTGATCATTGCTATTGTAAAAGAGTTAAATATATCAATTGATAACATTATCTATGCTGAGTTATCAAATGAGTGTCAAAACAATTTACAACAAATGGCTGTTAAGTTATCAAGATGTTCAGCCTTGCAACGTGAAATTGTTTTAAATACGGCTGATTATATGACCGAAGAATTTTTGAATTTGGATCTTAAACGTTAAATGAAAGTAATAATCGCAGTACTCGTTAGCATGTTTTTGCTTTGTGGCTGTAATGATGAAAGTAAGCAGCAAGCTAGTATTTTTTCCTGGCATCAAGAAAATATCGTTGCGGATACAAAGCCCTTTTTTACAACCTTGAAAGAGTTAAATATAGATACTGTTTATCAGTGTTTTTCAAGCAGTTTAAGTGATCAAGAAATTAAAGAGTTTGTTGATAAATGTGATGAAAATGAAATTGATCTATATTATTTGTGTGGTGAAAAGGAATATGGATTAATAAAAAATCAAGCTAAATGGTTAAATGAAGTTGATCAGGTATTAAGATTACAACAAATTACCCATAAGCAGATTAAAGGTGTCGTTTTTGATGTGGAACCGTATTTATTAGATGAATATGACCAGGATCCATTAGCAGTGATGGATCAGTTTGTTGAAAATGGACAGGCGGCATATAACTATGCTAAAGAAAATAGTTTAGAAGTTATTTTATGTATTCCTTATTATTATGATCATAAGGGGTATCATGATCAATTAGAAAAATTAGTTAAAGAGTGTTGTGATCAACTGGCAATCATGAATTATTATCGTAAAGACGAAGCTAAACATATTCAAGATGAAGTAAAATTATGTAAACAGTATAATAAACAATGTATTAATATTTATGAATTCAATGATGGTAAAGGAATTACTGAACAAAACACTTACCATGATATTGGATTAACTGGGGCTTATGATAATTTTACCAAGTTAAAAGAAAAGTTAGCTGATGATAAATTAAAATTAAGCCTGCATGACTATGATGCTATTAGGGAGTTATTGGAAAATGAATGAGGTATTAAGACAAGAAAAGAAATTTTTACTTAATCTTGAACAATATTATCGTTACAGTAATTATTTTGCACAAGTGTTAAAGCTTGATGATCACAGCCAAAATGATGGTTATGAGATTCGTTCATTATATTTTGATTCTTTAGATGATCGTGATTTTCAAGAAAAAGAAGATGGAATTGAAACTAGACGTAAGATTAGATTGCGCAACTATGGTGCTAATAGTTCTTTTGCTATGTTGGAAATGAAGCAAAAGCAAGGCGCTTTACAGAAAAAAAGATCGCTTAAAATGAATCAGGACGATGCTTTAGCGCTAATTAATGGCAATTATGGAGTTTTATTAAAATATCCAGAAGCTTTTGCTAGGGAATGTTATACAATGATGAATATTCATTGTTATCGTCCGGTTTGTGTTGTTAGCTATCAGCGTAAGGCTTTTGTTGCTAAGGAAAATAAAATTAGAATTACGTTTGATCATCATATTGTTGCTAATGAAAGTGATTTTAATATTTTTTCCGCTGATTTGCTTCAAAATCCTGTATTAGATCCTTATTTAGTAGTTTTAGAAGTTAAATACAATGGTTTTTTACTGTCGTATATCAAAGATGTAATTAACGTCATTGATCGAAGTGAAACATCAGTAAGTAAATATTGTTTAGGAAGAAGTGTATCAAAACATTATCTTTTTTAAGATAGGAGGGTATTATGAAAGATATTTTAAGAACTATTTTGGAACAGGGGACAGCATTAAGCGTTGAAGAAATTATTTTGCACATTGTGGGAGCAACGATCATTTCTTTTGCAATTTATGTATCATACTGGTATACCCATGTTGGTACTGCATATAGTAAAAAGTTTAATGTATCTTTAGTTACTTTAACGATTTTAACAGCAACAGTAATGACTGTTATTGGTAATAACATCGCCTTATCTTTAGGTATGGTAGGGGCTTTATCAATCGTTCGTTTTAGAACAGCGATAAAAGACTCTCGCGACACTACTTATATTTTTTGGGCGATAATTGTCGGAATTTGTTGCGGTGTTGGTGATTACCTGGTTGCTAGTGTGGGGACTGCAATGGTATTTATTGTTTTATTATTTTTAGGTCGGGTTCGTAATGAAAATCGGATTTTATTAATTATTAAAGGTTCTTTAACGAAAGAAAATGAAATTGAACGGATTGTTTTTGAATATTTTAACCAAAAAGCACTGTTACGAGTAAAAAACACTACATCAAAGACGATCGAATTAATTTTTGAATTAAGTAAAAGTGCTTATGATCTAACTTATAAAAATCCTAAAAGTATTGAACAAACATTATACACTTTAGGAGAAATCGAATATGTTAATATTGTTACGCAAAATG
>NZ_JAGHEW010000380.1 GCF_017889095.1 Thomasclavelia sp.
AAATGGTATCTAGATTTTACTAATGTCGATGGTTTTCGTTTAGATGCTGTTAAACATATTGATTTTACCTTTTTTACTAACTGGTTACAAAAATTAAGAGCTTATAAACATCAGGATATCTTTGCAGTAGGCGAATATTGGCACGGTGATGTAAATAAACTGCTTAATTATTTAAACGTATCTAAAAATTGTATGTCTTTATTTGATGTTCCTTTACATTTTAAATTTCATCAAATATCTAGTAGTAACGGAATGTTTGATATGGGATCAATTTTTGAACAGACATTAGTTAAAGAAGCTCCTGAATATTGTGTCACATTTGTTGAAAACCACGATAGTCAGCCCGGACAATCACTACAAAGTCCGGTTGCTAACTGGTTTAAACCATTAGCTTATGCACTTATCTTATTGCGCCAACAAGGTTATCCTTGTGTCTTTTATGGTGATTATTATGGTATTGAAGAATATGGAATTGATTGTTTTAAAGAAATTATTGATAAAATGATCGCAGTTAGAAATACTTGTCTAGCGGGAAAGGAACATAATTATTTTGATCATAATAATATTATTGGCTGGAGCTATGAAGGAAATGAAACTAGTGGTGTAGCCGTGATTTTAAGCGATGAAGCCAAAGGTCATAAATTAATGGATGTTGGTAAACATCATGCCAATCAAGTTTTTTACGATTGTTTAAATAATATTCAGGATACAGTTACTATTGATGAAAATGGATTTGGAGATTTTCTAGTCGATGGTGGTTCGGTATCAGTTTGGATAAAAAAATAACAAAATAATTTAGACACCGATTTTTAGGTGCTTAATGATATTAAACTATTTTAATAATTACCTTCTTTTTACTATAATATAGTTGTAAAAAAGGAGGAACTATCAATGAAGTATGCAATTGTAAATGGAAAATTAACTCATGCTAATAAGGTTCCTAAAGGAACGATTGCTCGGGAATTTGGTTATTCAAATTATCCAGTAATTGCCTGTCGCGGAAAACATCGCTCTTATTGGAAATATGTAAGTGTCAATAGAACTGATTATGGTGTTGCTTCATAATTGTTTTGAAAAATACTTTTATAGTTTATCGATATATTATTATTAAAAAGGAATTGCAAAGGAGTTAGTTTTTAGAATTAATTATTAAATAAATACTAAAAAGTTCGGTTATCCGAACTTTTTAAGTGATAAATATAAAATAACAAAGCATGGCTAATAAACAAGCAATCGAATCAAGCCAAAGTCCTAAACTTAAAGCATAACGATTATTTTGGAGTTTGATACTGCCAAAATATAAAGTAACAACATAAAAAGTAGTATCACTGCCAGTTTGAATAATTGAACCCAGAATACTATAAGGATGATCAGGTCCATAATTAATAAACAAATCATTTAGAATCGTTAAAGATCCGTTAGATGAAAAAGGACGAATGATCATCATCATAAAAAGATCAACTGGTATTTTGATTAAATCAAAAATATTTTTAAACCACGATTCTAAAATTGAAGTAATCCCACAATTTTGAAAACAAACGACCCATAAAGTAAAGGCCATCATTGTAGGGAATAAAGTAATTAATAATTTACTGCCTTCTTTAACACCTTTTAAAAATTCATTAAAAACATCGACTTTTTTATAAATTGCTTCAATTAAGGCAATTCCAATAATAATTAAGATTAAACTATCCATAATGTTCAATCACTTTACTGATGATAATTCCAATTACTGTAATAATAAATCCAATTGCAATACTATAAGGAAAGAAACTTAAAACATTTTGACTATGATAACTTTGCCGTAAGGTCATCATCGTAGCCGGAATTAAAGAAAATCCCGTTGTATTCATAATAACTAATAACATCATTTCTTTACCAGGAACTTTTTTATTGGTTTGATGTTTAGATAACTGGGACATTGCTTTTAAACCGCTAATTGAAGCTAAAGAGCCTAGGCCTAACATATTGGCAATAAAATTAGTTGATAAATAATAATATACTGATTTATCTTCAACAACATTTCCATATATTAGTTTTAATAGCGGTTTTAAAAATATCGCTAACTGGTCAATCAAACCGGATGCTTTGATAACATTTAATAAACCATTCCATAAACAGGCACTTAAGACCAATATTTTAATTAAATCAAAAACTTGATTAGGACTGGCTAAAATAGCACTTAGTAATTGTGACTGGTTATTAGTTATAAAAGCAATCATGATAAAAATAATCATGCCATATTTAAATACCTTAGCCATAAAACAAATCCTTAAAGATCATTTTTAAACCAATAAAAAAATTATAAGGAACTACTTTTTGACGAGCAACGGGCTGATCGTTTAAAGAAACGATAATTTCATCATTTTCAAACGAAACATCAACTTGATCATTTTCCTGTTTATTTACTAAAATATCAAAATCAAGATAATATTGCTGCTGTTTAAACTCTACAATACCCTTAGAAAAAATCTTTGTTTCTTTTAATTTTTCATAACATTCCTCATATTTTTGTTGATGAAATTCAAAATCATTACCACAATTAAAAGTTACAATGATCAAATCTAAATCATCTTTTCTAGCCATGGTAATTAAAGTCCGTTTAGCTTTTTTAGTAAAACCAGTTTTACCACCAATACAATATTCATAATTGGTCAATAATTTATTTTTATTTTTCCAAGTACCATTACCATCTTCCCGATTATATTTTTCAGTTGCGACAATTTCATTAAAAATAGGATTTTGATGACAATAAGCCATTAATCTAGCCATATCATAAACAGTTGATAAATTACCATTATCTTCTTCATCTAAACCGGTAGGATTAGAAAAAGTAGTATTATGAAGTTCTAACTGTTTAGCTTTATCATTCATCATGTCAACAAATTTGGTTACTTCTTTGCCAACCGCCTTAGCAATCATTACGGCTGCATCATTACCGCTTCTAAGCATTAAACCATATAGTAAATCACGTAAAGTGATTTTATCGCCTATATGTATATAAATTCCGCTGCCCCAGGCTTGATTGATTGTTTCATCGACCGTAATAACAGTGTCAAGATCCATATTTTCAATGGCGATGATACAGGTCATAATTTTAGAAATCGAGGCTACACTTTGAATATAATCTTCATTACTGCCTTCAATGACTACTTGATTACTTGCTTCCATAACAATATAACTTTTACCTTGGAAAGTAACCGGCGCAGTTGTATTTAGTGGCAGTAGTAAAAATGTTAGTAAGATATTAATGATTTTTAGATTCATTTTTATCACCTATATTAGTTTATGTCTGGTTATTGATTTTAGAATTAATTATATAGAAAAAGTGGATATTGTATAGAAATATTCATTTGATTGAGTGAAATATTAAAAAATGGTATACTATTATTAATTTAAATTTGTCTTTGTTGGAACATTTTTTAAAAGGAGGCGTTTTGGTTGAAAAAACACATTGATGATGAAACTTATCGATTAAATTTATATGATCACCCAGTCTTGGAATTTAAATTTTTAACTCAGGGATTTGAACGAGGAAATGTAGAAATATTAAATGTATATGAAAAAAATATGCTTCCTTATGGATTGAACGCAGATAATGATGAGTTAAAAAGTTGGTTAACTTATCGAAGTGTGCCTAAAAATAGAGAATTTATTCGTGAATTTTTGAAAAGTATGGGATTAGATGAAAGAGATGTTAAAGGAATTATTGATGTTTCCAAAGGCCTTTCTTTAAACGATGCATATTGGATATGTAAAAACAGTGAACAATTAAAATTTGATGATATTAATCTATATGATAATGATTTCTCTGAAGCTCTTTCACTTGTTGCGTTTACTGGTCATGATACTAAAATTGCTCAATTGATGTCTTCTCCAGAATTTACGACAACGGGAATGCTTGCAAAATGCTGGCGAAGAATAAATGGTGAAACATATTTGTATAAAGGCGGAACTTTAGGACGTGCAAATGCTGGAAATGAACCATATAGTGAATATTATGCATCACAAATTGTACAAAAATTGGATTATAGTCATGTTGATTATCAGTTGGAAAAATGGAAAGGAATACTTGCATCAACATGTAAAATATTTACATCAAAAGATATTTCTTATGTTCCAGCCGGATATATTGTATCTAAAGGTGGATTGGCAGCAGTTGATAAATATATAAAAAATCTAAACGATCCGATTATTTATCGTGATTTTAAAAGAATGATATTATTTGATGCTATTATTTATAATAAAGATAGACATTTTGAAAATTTTGGTTTTATGGTAAATAGTATTGATAAAAGAGTTATCGGATTTAATCCTATCTTTGATAATGGAGCTGGACTTTTTGCGTATGCTTTAGAAGACGAAGCAACCGATATAAACAAGTTAAGTAAATACGCTAAACAAAATTCTTATTCTTATCACGGGATTTCGTTTGATGATCTGGTAAAAACAGCATGTACACGTGAGATGGCGAATGATTTGCATAAATTAATTAATTTTAAATTTAAAAGACATCCTTTATACAATCTTTCAGAAAAAAGGCTTCAAACAATTGAACAGTTTATCAATGAACGAGTAATAGAGTTGTCAAGAATAGTTGAAAAATGTCCATCATAAAAAATAATTTAGCTAGATTTTTTATAATGAGGTGATAATTAATGAGTGAACTAGAGGCAATGAAATTAGTTAAGATGCCAAATACTAAAAATAGTTTAGTAAATGATTTAAAAAAATTAGGGGTATTAAAAGGTGATATGGTTTTAATGCATGCTTCTCTTTCTAAATTAGGCTGGATAGTTGGTCGGGAAGTTACGGTCATTGATGCAATCTTAGAAACTATTGGTGATACGGGAACTTTGATCATGCCAAGTTTTACTGGTGATAATAGTGCTCCAGAATTATGGCAAGCACCGCCAGTAGATAAAGAATGGGTTGAGATAATCAAAAATAATATGCCTGCTTATGATCCGAAACGGACACCAACTAGAGAGATGGGAAAAGTTGTTGATGCTTTACTTAGATATCCTGGTGGCATTCGTTCAAGACATCCTCAGGTATCGTTTTGTGGTTATGGAAAAGAAGCTAAGTATATTTTAAAAGACCACGCTTTATCACCAGGATTAGGTGATGGGTCGCCACTTAAAAAATTGTATGACTGTCATGGTAAAATTTTACTTTTAGGGGTTGGTTATGAAAATTGTACATCATTACATTTAAGTGAAAGTCATTTGCCTAATTTACCTTGGATCAATACCGGTGCTTGTGTTTTAAAAGACGGTCAAAGAAAATGGCTTGATTTTAAAGAGATTGCTTATGATGATAGTGATTTTAAAGTATTAGGACAAGCTTATGAAAAGGAAACAGAAGTGATAAAGGGGTATGTTGGAGCAGCTTTATGTCGTTATATTGATTTAAAAGATCTTGTTGATTTTGGTGAAAAATGGCTAAAAAAACAGCGATGAATGGATTTATTCTTGTAGTTAGCAAAATATCGGTATATAATTAATAAAGAAATTGTTTTCTATCATCCAAAACTAAATATGCGTCTTTGTGGCAGGGTGAAAGTCCCTACCGATGGTTATAGTCCATGACCCATATATGATTATATGGCTGAGTTAGTGAAATTCTAACACCGACGGTTAAAGTCCGGATGAGAAAAGACATTTCTAGAATCTTACCTGAAGACGATTAAAGCGTTTTCAGGTTTTTATTTTAGGAGGAAAGAAAATGAACAAAAAGAAGATTCGTTATCTAGCATTAATTGCAATTTTTGGGGCTTTGGCGGCTATTTTAATGGTATTTCGGTTTCCCTTGCCGTTTATGCCACCGTTTTTAAGCTTTGATTTTGCCGGCGTACCAGAATTGATCGTTGCTTTTACGTTAGGACCAGTTGCCAGTATTTTAGTAGTGGTACTAAGAATTTTGATTCAGTTAGCTATTTCGGGAACTAATTCGATGTTTACTGGTGAATTACAAGGATTAATGTTATCAACTGCCTTAGTTTTACCAGCTGCTTTGATCTATCAAAGAAATAAAACCAAAAATGGAGCTTTGATGGCAATGACTACGGGTACGATCTTTAATGTATTGGTTGCGATATTTACGAATTTAGTGATTATTATTCCTTTTTATGTCACTTTATATGGGATGACCATGAATGACATCATTGCCATGTGCCAGGCAGTAAATCCTTATGTCGATAGTACTTTGAAATTAGTTTTACTTGGAATTGTCCCTTTTAATTTGATCAAAAATGTGGTTGTTTGTTTAGTTACTTTTGTAATCTATAAAAAAATAAGTCCGATTATGCATCGTTATACTAAAGAATAGGAGGAGAAGAAAATGACTTTTGAAGATGGTGTAGCATTAATGTTTAAAAAATTAGGAGATTGGAAAATTATGGCTTTAGCTTCTAGTCATAATGATTATGTAATGGTTAGAAATGTTAGCTGTTTGTTTTACAACAACAAAATTTATTTTAAAACTGATAAAAACTTCCGTAAAACTAAACAGTTATATCAAAATCCCCAGGTAGCTTTATGCACTGGTGGGGTTCAGGTTGAAGGAATCGCTAAAAATTTAGGATTAGTAGTTGATGAACCAGATCGTAAATTTGAAAAATTATATAAAAAATATTTGTGGCAAAGTTATAATGCTTATAGTCATGAAGATAGTGAAATCTTAATCGAAGTAACTCCTAAATTTGTAGAAATTTGGGATGAAGATGAAAATCGCTATGCTTTCCAGACATTTATTGATTTTGATAAACAGACAGTTGAAGTAGTAAAATATGATTAAATTTAGATCCTGATCATCAGGATCTTATTTTTAATATAATATAGTAAAAAAGATACTGATCAAAAAAATAGACAATTTGAAGCAGATTAATGATTGGTTAATTGTATTTAATCATCACATTTTTATTTAAATAGTTTTTTAAGTAGATCGAATTGACTAATTAATGAATATTTGGTTACAGGGTATTTATAGTAGGTCTTTTTAAAGGAGAAATTATCTTTTTTAATTAGGGAATTATAATAAGAAATAAAAATTTATTGCTTTTGGGAAACTTTTTAGTATAATGATAAAAAAAGTAGGTGAAAAAGATGGAAAGGTTACAAAAAGCAATTGCTGCAAGTGGTTATACTTCAAGAAGAAAAGCTGAAGAATTGATTGTTCAAGGAAAAGTTGAAGTAAATGGTAAAGTTGTTACAGAGCTTGGAACAAAGGTGAAAAAAGGTGATTATATAACTGTTGAAGGGAATCCTTTGACATTTGAAAACAAAGTATATTATCTTTTTTATAAACCTAAAGGATGTGTTTGCACGTTAGATGATGAATTCGATCGAACTAAAGTAATTGATTATTTTACTGATGTTAAAGAAAGAATTTATCCAGTTGGTCGTTTGGATTATGATACAACTGGATTATTGATCATGTCTAATGATGGTGAATTTGCCAATATGATCATGCATCCACGCTATCACTTAGAAAAAATTTATGAAGTATCGATCAATGGACTGATCAATGGTCCAACTATTCATAAGTTGGAAAAAGGAATCTATTTAGAGGGAACTAAGACGTTACCTTGTAAGATCAAAATTATTAATAAAGATACTGAACATAAAACAACGGTTTTACAAATAAAACTCTATGAAGGTAAAAATCGTCAAGTTAAAAAAATGTTTGAAAGCGTTGGACATCCGGTTAAAAGACTACATCGTTTGAGTGTTGGGGGAATTAATTTAAAAGGATTAACACCAGGCAAATATCGAATCTTAAAACCTCAGGAAGTTAAGAATCTAAGAAATTTGGTTAACGGTAATAAAGTAGTTGGTAGTAATAAGTAAGATTAGTTGAGCAATTATGACAAATATTTTAATTTAATTGATGCATACTATCATGTGGGTGATGTAAATGAGAATACAAATATTAGATAAACCACAAAATAAAGTGGAATGTGGTATCTGTAAAGCAGAAGGTGAATGGATCAAAAAAATCAATATTCGCGGAATTGAAGCGTTGTATTGTATCAAATGTGATACTGTTACAATGTTTACTAAGATGCCTTCTAAATATGTCTATAAAGCTTTAAAAAAGGAAACCGATAATATTAAAATGGCATATTATTTGCATAACAATGAAAAATAAGTGGTTGACTTTAAAATGATAAGTCGGTAGAATTGTATTAGAAAAATAGATGCGATGATTTAGGATATGTCTAGATAATGCTTGGATCTAGAGAAAAGGCGGTTGGTGCAAGCCTTGAAAAGGTTATCTAGGTACTCCCTAATAGGCAACCCTCGAAAGAGAAGGTCGGTAGCGCGTTATAGCTTTAAGGTTATTGTTTCAATAACGAAATAAGGTGGTACCACGATACTCTCGTCCTTTAGATGAGAGTTTTTTTGTAGAAGGAGAAAGTTATGGCTAAATTAGTTTATCCCCAAAAAGAACATGAACAGATGATCAAAGCTTATATTCAAGAATGTTATGACCATGGGGAAATGTATATTAACGGTGATGGTGGCTGTCACCTGGAAAGCGATTATCAAAAATGGCTGAAACGACAAAAGCAGGATCATCTTGGAATCAATTTAAAAGAGAATTTTGTTCCAGCAACAACTTATTTTTATCTCGAAGGAGATAAAATTATTGGAACAATCAATATTCGCCATTGTTTAAATGATTTTTTATTAAAACAAGGTGGTCATATTGGCTATAGCATTTTACCAAGTATGCGTAAAAAAGGATATGCTACAGCAATGTTGAAAGAAGCAATTGCATTTTGTAAAAAATGGGATATTTATCCAATTTTAATTACCTGCAATAAAGAAAATATCGCATCTAGAAAAACGATTGAAAAATGTGGTGGAAAATTAGAAAACGAATATTTCAATCAAACAACAAAAGAAACAAGATTACGTTTTTGGATAGGAGAAGAAAATGATTAACTTTAAAGAAGATGAACAATTAAGTGTATTAAATCACTCTTGTGCTCATGTAATGGCTCAAGCGGTTAAACATTTATACCCTCAGGCTAAATTTTGGGTAGGACCAGTAGTAAGTGAAGGATTTTATTATGATATTGATTTAGGTGATGATGTTATTAAAGATGAAGATATCGCTAAAATCGAAAAAGAAATGAAAAAGATCTGTAAAGATGGTAAACGGATCGTTAGAGAAGAATTGACTAAAGAAGAAGCTTTAGAAATGTTTAAAGATGATGAATATAAACTTGATTTGATTAATAATTTTGAAGCCGGAACTAATATTAGCTGTTATCGTCAAGGAGATTTTGTCGATTTATGTCGTGGTCCCCATGTAGATACTGTAAAAGCTTGTAAAAATTTTAAATTGATCAAGCATTCTGGGGCTTATTGGAAAGGGGATAAAAACAACAAAGTATTACAAAGAATCTATGGTGTTTGTTTCCCTAATCCTGAAGCTTTAAAAGAACATTTAGATTTATTAGAAGATGCTAAAAATCGTGATCATCGTAAAATTGGTAAAGATCTAAGTCTATTTATGAATCACCGTTTAGTTGGTTCCGGAATGCCAATGTGGCTTCCTAAAGGAGCGTTTATTCGCCGTCAGTTAGAAAACTATATTTATGATAAGGAACGGGCTTTAGGATATGATCATGTTTATAGCCCATGTGTAGGAACAGTTGACTTATATAAAACATCAGGACATTGGGATCATTATAAAGATGATATGTTCCCAGTCATGAAAGTTGATGAGGAAGAATTTGTTCTTCGACCAATGAACTGTCCACATCACATGTTGATATACAAAAACTCATTACATTCATATCGTGATCTGCCAATTAGAATCGGTGAATTTGCAACTGATTTTAGATATGAAGCTAGCGGGGCTGTTAAAGGATTAGAAAGAGTTCGCTGTATGTGTCAAAATGATGCCCATTTATTTGTTACCCCAGAACAGATTGGTGAGGAATTTAAACGGGTAGTTAATTTAATCTTGGATGTTTATAAAGATTTTGGAATCAAAGATTATAAATTTAGATTATCGTTACGAGATAAAGATGATAAAGAAAAATATTTTGATGATGATCAAATGTGGGATATGGCTGAAGCTAAATTACGTGAAGTATTAGATGAGTTAAATTTAGATTATTTTGAAGCCAAAGGTGAAGCGGCTTTCTATGGACCTAAATTAGATGTTGAAGTAAAACCGGCGGTAGGACCAGAAGTTACTTTATCAACTTGTCAGTTAGACTTTTTATTGCCACGTCGTTTTGAACTTACTTATGTTGATAATAATGGGGTAAAACAAACACCAGTAGTATTACACCGGGCTATTTTTGGAACCTTTGATCGGTTTACGGCTTTCTTGATTGAAGAAACTAAAGGAGTGTTCCCATTATGGTTAGCACCAACTCAAATTAAGGTTTTACCAGTTAACAATGACTATCATTTAGAATATGCTAAAGAAGTTGTTGCTTTATTAAGACAAGAAGGATTTAGAGTTGAATTAGATGCTCGTGAAGAGAAATTAGGATATCGTATTCGTGAAGGACAAATGGAAAAAGTTCCATATTTACTAGTATTAGGAAATAATGAACGTGATGAAAAGACAGTAACTTATCGTTTACATGGAATGCAAAAACAAACTACTGTACCATTTAACGATTTTACTGCGATGATCAAGGAAAAAATTAGTAATCGTGAATAAAACATCTGAAATCAGATGTTTTATTTGTGATATGTGATACAATGATAAAAAAAGGAGAGATGAAAAGATGGCATTATATTTAGCGATGGATGTTGGCGGGACAGCAATAAAATATGGAATAGTTGATGATGATGGAAATATTACTAAACCTGGCAAAATTGTTACCCCTGACAGTTTAGAAAAAATGTATCAGGAAATTGAAAAAATCTATCAGCAATTAGATGTTAAAGTAGCCGGGCTAGCTTTAAGTATGCCTGGTGCGGTTGATAGTGCTGTTGGGGATATCAAAGGATCTAGTGCTTTAGATTATATTCATGGACCAAATATTAAAAATGATCTTCAAGCACGTTTGCAGGTAAAAGTTACAATTGAAAATGATGCTAACTGTGCGGCTTTAGCCGAAGTTTGGAAAGGAGCTGCCAGTGATGTTAATGACTGTATGTTTATTGTCAGTGGTACGGGAATTGGTGGTGCTGTGGTTAAAGATCGTCGCATTCATAAAGGAAAACATTTACATGGCGGTGAATTTGGCTACATGGTCGCTTTAAACGATATTGAAAATGATCGTTATATTTCCTGGTCAGAAGCGGGATCAACAGTTGCTGTTGTTAAAGCGGTAGCTAAAGAATTAAATGTTGATTATCAAACCTTGGATGGTAAAGTTATTTTTGATAACGTAGATAATGATCCAATTTATCAAAAATACGTTGATCAATATTATAGTGTACTTGCAATGGGAATTTATAACTTACAATATGTTTATGATCCTGAAAAAATTGTCATTGGCGGAGCAATCAGTGCTCGTGATGATTTAATTGAACAATTAGAAAAACATTTAGATAAAATCTATCAAAATATCCCTTATGCTTTAATTCACCCAACAGTAGTTAAGTGCATGTTTGCAAATCAGGCTAATTTAATTGGTGCTGTTTATAATTTTATTAATAGTTAGACATCAAGAATTCATAAACTTGTAGTAAAATAGAAAAAAAATAAATAGGGGGAATTGTGATGAAAAAAATAGCACCTAGAATTAACACTCAATTAAGAAGTCATACTATTATGGTACCTGATTGCATCCGTGATGCTAGTGGGATCGTTATTAATGGAAAAAGAATTAAATCATTATTATTTTCTACGGATGTTGCCGTAATATCTAATTGTAATGCTGATGCGGTAATTGCGGTTTATCCTTTTACCCCTACGATGCAAATAACTAATTCAATTATTGATGTTGCTCAAAGACCCGTTTTTGCTGGTGTAGGCGGGGGAACAACAGCTGGGCCTCGGGTTCGCGAAATTGCTTTAGATGCGGAGTTACATGGAGCAACGGCAGTAGTGCTTAATGCACCAACTAAGACGGAATTTATTCGGGAATTAGCTGATTATGTTGATATTCCGGTTGTTTTATCGATTGTTTCTTTAGATGAAAATTTAGAAGAAAGAATGTTATTTAGTGGTGCACGAATCGTTAATGTTTCTGGTGGTAAAAAAACTGTTGAAATTGTTAAGGCGTTACGTCAAATTTCACCAGATTTTCCAATTATTGCAACTGGTGGTCCGACAGTAGAAACGATCCAGGAAGTAATTGCTGCTGGAGCTAACGCTGTTACTTATACACCACCATCAAATGGTGATATTTTTAAGGAAATGATGGAAGAATATCGTGAACGTTGTCATAAAAAATAAGGTAGATTTTAAATCTACCATTTTATTTGTTGTTTGGTAGAGTAATTTATTGTAAAATAAGCGATGAGGTGTAAGAAATGAAACAATATTTAGATATGTGTAGATATGTATTAGAAAACGGTGAAGACCGTGAAGATCGTACTGGTACGGGAACACGCAGTGTTTTTGGTTATCAGACGAGATATGATTTACGAAATGGTTTTCCTTTAATGACAACTAAAAAAATGTTTTTACGGCCAATTGCCGAAGAACTATTATGGTTTATTAAAGGAGATACTAATATTAAGTATTTAGTTGATCGAAATGTTAAAATATGGAATGAATGGCCTTATGAAAACTTTAAAAAGAGTCCTGATTATAATGGTGAATCATTAGCTGAATTTGTGGAAAAAATTAAAACTGATGATGATTTTGCCTTAAAATATGGTGATTTAGGTCCCGTTTATGGAGCACAATGGCGTGATTTTAATTATGAAGGGGTTGATCAGCTAGCTAAATTAGTTGATAGTTTAAAAAACAACCCATTTTCAAGAAGACATATTATTTGTGCCTGGAATCCAGCACAAGTAGATAATATGGCGTTACCGCCATGTCATGCTTTTTTACAATTTTATGTCAGCCATGATAAAAAATATCTTTCATGTCAATTATATCAGCGTAGTGCCGATATCTTTTTAGGAGTGCCTTTTAATATCGCATCTTATGCATTAATGACAGAAATGCTGGCAAGAACATGTGGGTATCAGGCTAAAGAATTTATTCACACGATTGGTGATGCTCATATTTATAAAGATCATTTTGATGTTGTTAAAGAACAAATTTCCCGTGAGCCATTACCATTATGCAAACTGGTTTTAAATCCCGAAGTTAAATCAATTTTTGATTATAAAATCGAAGATATTAAAATTGAAGATTACCAAAGTTATGGAAGATTAGTAGGAAAGGTAAGTGTATAGATGATTAGTATTATTGTAGCAACAGATGAAGATTTATTAATTGGAAAACAAGATTCTAAAAATGGAATGCCTTGGAACGTACCTGAGGATCTAAAACATTTTAAAGAAACTACGATTAATAAAACTATTTTGATGGGAGTAACTACATATCAGGCTATTGGTAGACCGCTTCCAAATCGTAAAACGATCGTTGTCAGTCTTGATCCTTTTGAAGATGATCGAGTTGAAGTTAGAAATTCATTGCAGGAAGTTATTGATGAATATCAAAAAAGCGGTGAAGATCTTTATATTTCTGGTGGTGCTTCGATTTATCGTCAATGTTTACCTATCGCTGATCAATTGATGATTTCACGAATTCCTGGTAAACATACGGGAGAAACTTATTTTCCTGATTTTAGTCAATATGGTTACCAGCTTGTCGATACAAAACCTTTTGAAACTTTTACGTTAGAAATATATCAAAGAAAGTAATTAAAGGGAGGCAAAGATGAAAAGAATTGCATTAATTGTAATTAGAGTTATTTGGTTTCTACCTTACTGGTGGGGTTATAAAGTTAATCAACTAAAAAATACACAAAAATATTCTTTAGAAGAACGTTATGCTTTTATTTATAAGATCGTTCCTAAGATCGTAAAAAAAGGACGGGTTACTTTAGAGTGTTACGGACTAGAAAATTTACCAGAAAAATCTGGTTATTTACTAGCGCCAAACCATCAGGGTTTATTTGATCCGGTGGCGATTTTTAATACCCATAAACGTCCGGTTCAGGCAATTGTCAAAAAAGAGCTGGCATCAGTAGTCTTAGTTAAAGATGTTTTAAAGATGATGGAATTTATTCCCATGGATCGCAGCAATGTTCGTGAAAGTGCAAAAATCATCAAAGATGTTTCTAAAAAAGTTGCTAATGGTAACAATTTCTTTGTTTTTCCTGAAGGAACGCGGAGTAAAAAAGGCAATCAAATTTTAGAGTTTAAAGGTGGTACTTTTAAAATCGCAGTTAAAGCTAAAGCACCGATCGTACCAGTAGCTTTAATTGACTGTTATAAAGTTTTTGACCGTAATACAATTAAAAAAACTACTGCTCAAATTCATTATTTAAAGCCAATTTATTACGAAGAATATCAGGATATGCATACAAATGAGATTGCAAAAATGGTGCATGATCGAATTGAAGCATGTATTAAAGAAAATGAACGTGATTAAATCTATTTATATTTTAAAAATAAATAAATCTATGTTATATTTATAGTATAGTGTTAGGAGGGTGTAAAAATGGCACTAAAAGATGCATACAGTTATATTAATACAAATTTAAATTTATCATTTAAATTAAATGAAGAAGTTGATCCTGAAATTTATTATGGCTGTGATGATTTGATCGAAGATATGGAAGCTGATATTGAAAAATATGGTAAAGATCAAATGATTCGCTTATATCCAGATGTTTTACAAGATACTTTAATTTTTGATAATTATGTTATTAAAAATGATGAGTTAACTGATGATGATTATCGACCATTTATTGATTTAACTTTTAAACAAGCTTTAAACGTATATAAATTACAAAACGGTAAAGCTAATGAAAATTTAAATATTGAAAATTAAAAGGCTAGGAAACTAGTCTTTTAGTTTGGTAAAAAATCAGCAAATAAATATTATCAATAGTTTTCAAAATTATTTAAAAGAAAAAGGGAGCTTCTAACTCCCAATTAACTTATCAACACGCTGTTTTTTTTCTGGCGGCAAAAGAGCTTCTGGTTCATTTAAATATTGTACTAAAATATCGGCATCTTTAATTAGTTCGCTGTAGTTATCATCAATTTGCTTTTTATTAGAGTGATTTTTGATCGCAATAAAGATCAATTCAATTTCTTTAGCAGTAAATAGATTGGATTTTTCTAATAAATCTTTAGCAATAATAGCACTACGATTAGCATGATCAAAACTAGAATTAAATTTATAAGTAGCAAGATCATGTAAAATACCAATGATTGAAGCTAGTTCTAAATCTAAATGTCTTATTTTAGCTAAGTACTGAATCATAGCAGTTACACTAAATAAATGTTCAAAAGCATTTTTTCTTTTGCTGGCAAAACAGTTAGTAGTTAAAATTTGATAAACTTCATCTTTAATTACTTCGTAGCGGTTCATTTTCGTAACCCCTTTGGATATAGATTTTTTACTTGCTGATTGCTTTCTTTATAGAAACTAAGTGGATAACCATCAACTAAGATCAAACCATAGCCTTTACCTTTACCACCGGTTAAGGTTTCACCATGTAAATATTTAGTGACTTCTAAACTGTCATAATGAAAATCATAATAGCGTTTAACATCTTTTTTAGTTAAAGTTAGAGCTAATGAATGACTTGGTTCAAAACGATTCTTTTTACATTCACCTAAATAAAGTCCATTACGCAAAACCTGGATGCCACTCATATCAGGAAAATGCGATAAGATCGCATAAATATGATTATTGGAATCATAGAGATATTTAGGTAAAGAGCAGTTTAAATTTTCTTGATAAAATTGTTCTACTAATTTTAAATTAGCTTTTGATATATTAGCTTTTAATAATTTAGCTTTACTAACACTTTTACCATCACGTTTTTTTAGTAAGGCAATAAATTGACCCTCACCATTAGTTAAATGCGGATACATTCTAACTACCTGATCATTTTGATAGCCGGGAGCCATTCCAGGCTGTTTTTCAATCGATATTAATTCCATGTTTAATTCATTAACCATATAGGCAACCTGATTTTCGTTTTCCTCTAAAGAATAAGTACATGTCGAATAAATTAAAATACCATCTTTTTTTAACATCTGATAAGCACTATCAATCAAGTTTCTTTGAATATAAGCACATTCATTAACTTTTTCTAAAGACCAGGTTGTAATTGCCTGTTCCAGTTTACGAAACATTCCCTCACCCGAACAAGGAGCATCTAAAATGATCTTATCAAAGAAATTATTAAATTTTTTAGTTAATTTAACCGGATCACAGTTAGTTACGATCGTATTGGTTAAACCAAAGCGTTCAACATTTTCGGCTAAAATTTTAGCGCGCAGTTTATTGATATCGTTAGCGATCATCAATCCATCTTCACTTAATTTACTGGCT
>NZ_JAGHEW010000381.1 GCF_017889095.1 Thomasclavelia sp.
GTGCATTTTTTTACCAGAATAAACAAATAATTTAACTTGATAATATTCCTCTAAATAACGAATATGACCAGAAACGGCTGGCTGGGTAATATTTAAATATTGACTAGCTTTCGTAAAATTCATAAATTTACATACCGCTAAAAACGTATCAATGCGAAAATCAAGCATATTATCATCACCCGAAAATAACTATAACATAATTTTATCATTAAATAAAGATTTATAATTTTATTTTATTATCATCTTTAGTTATAATAGCTACGAGTTAGAGGGAGGAACAAAATGTCAACTATAAAAAATAATTTATTAGGAGTAATTTTATGTTTAATTATTGCTTTGCCGGCTTATTTTCTAGGTAAACAGTTTCCACTTATCGGAGGACCGGTATTTGCCATCTTAATGGGGATGATCATTACTTTTGTGATCAAAGACAAAAGCAAAGTGCAAAGCGGAATTACCTATACATCAAAAAAGATTCTTCAATATGCGGTAATCTTATTAGGTTTTGGAATGAATTTAGGTGATATTGTTAAAACCGGCAGTTCATCATTGCCAATTATTCTTTCAACCATTACTACTTCATTAGTAGTTTCATTTGTATTATATAAGGTATTAAAGATGCCAAGTAAAATTGCAACTTTAATCGGTGTTGGTTCATCTATTTGTGGTGGTTCAGCAATTGCGGCAACTGCACCAGTAATTGAAGCCGATGATGAAGAAATCGCTCAGTCAATTTCAGTAATTTTCTTATTTAATATTTTAGCGGCATTAATTTTTCCAACACTTGGTGGAATGTTGGGCCTATCAAATGAAGGATTTGGTATTTTTGCGGGAAGTGCTGTCAATGACACATCTTCAGTTACCGCCACAGCTACAGCTTGGGATGGTATTCATGGAAGTAATACTTTAGATCAGGCAACGATCGTAAAACTTACTAGAACACTGGCAATTATTCCTATCACTTTAGTTTTAGCTTTTAAACGGACTCGAGAAGCTGGTAAAAGTGAAAGTAACTTTAATTTGAAAAAGATTTTTCCCTTTTTCATCTTATTCTTTGTTTTAGCTTCAATTATTACTACAGTCTTTAATCTGCCAGGTACCATTACGGCTCCATTAAAAGAATTAAGTAAATTCTTTATCGTAATGGCGATGGCAGCAATTGGCTTAAATACTAATATCGTTAAATTAATCAAAAGCGGTGCTAAACCAATCTTCTTAGGTTTTTGCTGCTGGATTTCCATTACTGTTGTTTGTCTTACAATGCAGGCATTACTTGGAATCTTTTAAAATAAAGGGATTTAACATTACGTTAGATCCCTTTATTAGTATCACTTACAATTTTACCATCAACAATCGTCAAAATTCGATCGGCATTACTAGCAATCAAATCATCATGAGTTACCAAAATAATAGTCTGATGGTATTTTTGTTTTGACAGTTTTAATAATTCAACAATTTCTTTAGAACTCTGTCCATCTAGATTTCCCGTTGGTTCATCAGCGAGAATGATTGCCGGTTTATTAGCTAAAGCTCTAGCTATTGCTACTTTTTGCTGCTGTCCACCAGAAAGTTCATTGATATAAGCACTAGTTTTGTTTTCTAAATTTAAAAACGTTAAAATCTCATCAATATATTGTTTATCATGCTGGCAATTATCTAAATGAATTGGTAAAACAATATTTTCCATTACATTTTGACTTACTAATAAATTGAAAAACTGAAAAACAAAACCCATTCTTCTTCTACGAAATCTGGTCAATCGATCATCACTCATCGTATATAAAGACTGTCCTTCTAATAACACTTCACCTTGGTCTGGTTTACTTAAACCACCCAAAATATGCAGTAAAGTACTTTTACCCGAACCACTTCGACCAACTATTGCCACAAATGTTCCCGCTTCAATTTTAAGATTTGTCGGTTTTAAAGCCGCAACTTTATTTTCACCATAACCAAAGCTTTTACTAATTCCATTAGCCTCTAATATCACACTCATTTTTATATCCTCTTATTCATCAAATTTAATCAATTCAATCGTTTCCTGTTTTAAAACTCCGTTCAAACTGCCACAATAAATCAAAACAATCACTCCGGCAATTAAACAGTCAATTATCATAATTAAAAAATAATAAAGCATGCCCTGATCATAACGATAATATAGTAATGACCACATCGAAATAACAAATCCGCCACCAAGCAACAACAGTGCCTGATTAATATACCAATGATAAACCTGCCGTTTAGTCATTCCAATTGATCTTAAAATTCCAATTACTTTTTGATGATTATATGTTCGATATTTAACAATATAAGTAAATAAGAAAACCGCTAATCCCGTTAATAAAATCGTATAAATAATAGCTTCTTGATAATCAATTTGTAATCCAGTATTAATAAGATAATACTGATCACTGGCTGAAATAGTATGTAAACGATTATCGTGATTAATCTGATTGATCGTGGCTAGTAAAGAAATCCGATCATTTGTTTCTACATAAACCTTATTATAACAGCTACTATCATAGCTTTGATTTTCTAACTGATCTTGCACTTTTCTTGCAAATTCATTATCACTAATAATCAATTCCAAATTTATAAAATCATCATCACTAAACAAAGCATTTGGTTTTTGATTAATTATTCCCACCACTGTATAATCTCTAATCGTATACAAATAGCCCTCCGGATTACCATCTAAATTATAATAATTTTCATAAACAGTTAAAACAGTTCCTATTTCAAACAAATCTTGTTTACTAGCTGATTCATAAACGACAATTTCATGTTCATTTTCAGGCATTCTTCCAATCATTGCTTTATTAATTTCTTGCAATGATTTTTCATCAAAATCACTACTATAATAATCTACTGAAGTGCTGCCAATCATCCAGCCATCTTCATCTGAGCTGGAACTTTGAAATAAATATTCATTACTTAGATCCCATTTAAAGCCATCATTATAACTAGTAATTGTTTTAGCGTATTTGATCGTATTTGCATAAGTTTGTAATTTATTGATTTCGTTTAAATTAATTCCATCACTAATATCACTATTAATTTCAACTTTTTCGTTTTCTAGACTTTGTCTATACAAATCTAAGTTTTGACGATAATCATAATGAACGGTCAAAAGATTATTAACTGAACTAAAAGTAAAAGCCAGTATAACAACTAATATAGCGTTTAATTTAAAATTTTGTAACACTTCTTTTAAAGCTAAATTAAAAGTATTTTGATATTTGGTTTTATGACGATGAGTTGAAAAGATTTTAAAACGGTCTTGATCAAAAGTACCAATCAACGCTTTTTTACAAACATGAATACCAGGAATTAAGATTCCCATTAAAACAATTAGTGATGCGACGATGATCATCATAATGATCATTTTAAGATCAATAACAAATGGAAATGTTGCAAAAACAAATTGTTTAATCAATAAATAACCACCTAAACTAGTAAATATCGTTATTATACTACCAAATAATAAACCAATTAAAACAATGATCACTGTTTCCATCAGTAACATTAAATATAACTGTCGTTTGGTTTGACCAACAGCTCTTAATAAAGTATAGTCATGGGTCTTTCTAGACATTGATGATAACGTGATTCCCGCTATTACTGTTATCCCAATTAACACTATAGCTGCAATGATCGTTAAATATTGAATGCTTTGACTAAATTGTTCATAAGCCGTTGTTTGATAAGCCTCATTATAAATACAGTTAGAATCACTATTATTACTTTTAGCAGCATATACATCATAAAAC
>NZ_JAGHEW010000061.1 GCF_017889095.1 Thomasclavelia sp.
CTGGTTTATAATTTAATGCTGGATCTTTATATAATTCAAATAATTCTGCTTCTGTTTGTTTAACTTGTTGTCCACGTGTCCCAATAGTATTATATTCTTCTAATCCATGTGCTAACATTTCTTCTTCACGGTAATAATAACGATGATATCCACAAGGAATCATATTCATTTGTTTTAACTGTTCTTTAAAAAATGGAATATCATGAATATTAGTAGGGATTCCTGCGTCCTTTCCTTCATACATTGCATCGATGATTTTTCCAGTTACATCATTGTCATTTGAATCGAAAACACGATGCCAGTGAAAATGATTTAATCCGGCAAATTTATATGTCAATTCATCTAAAGTTTTACCAATTGTTTCGGGTTCTGACATCATTGCCATAACAGGAACATTGCATAAACCGATTACCCGATCCCATTTACCATATCTCATAACTGCTTCAGTTACCATACCTGATGGATTAGTGAAGTTTACAAGCCAGGCATTTGGACATAATTCTTTCATATCTTCAACAATGCTTAAAATAACTGGAATTGTTCTTAATGCTTTAAACATTCCACCGGCACCATTTGTTTCTTGTCCTAACATTCCATAAGAAAAGGGAATTCTTTCGTCTTTGATTCTGGCATTTAATAATCCTACTCTAAATTGAGTTGTAACAAAATCAGCATCTTTTAAAGCTTCTCTGCGATCTAATGTTAAATGCACTTTAACATCATAAGGTGAAGCATCCCACATCCGTTGTGCCATTTTTCCAACGATTTCTAATTTTTCTTTTCCTTCTTCAATATCAACTAACCAAATTTCTTTAATTGGAAGTTCATCATATCTTTTAATAAATCCTTCCATTAATTCTGGTGTGTAACTACTACCCCCACCAATTGTAACAATTTTTACTGGTTTCTTGTTCATTTAAATTTCCTCCTTTGTTTTTGATAACTTCATTTTAGCGATATTTCATTAAAATTAAATATTTGCTAGAATTCAAGAGATTTTTTTCCAAAGAAAAAGATTGAAATTTCAAATATCTTGAAATATTTTGAAACTTCAATCCAATTCACGATCATCCATATAATCAATATGTTCTTTGATATAATTAATATTTTTATTTCTATTAAGATTAAAAAATGCTGCATAAATTACATCTAACATATATTGCATTGCAATATGCGATGAAAACTGTGATATCCTTTCTTGCATATTTTCTTTATCAGTTAAGCCTAAACTATATTTAATATAATGAGGATAATTATTTTTACCAACCTGGCTAATTAAAACAATCGGTATTTGTTTTTCATATAATTTTTTTACAATTTGTTCAATAAATGTTGCTTTCCCAGAGTATGATAAAATAATCGCTAAATGTGTTTTATCAGATGATAAAACAGTTAACCGCTGTTTATATTTTGTTTTTGGAACATTGACCATTTTTCCTACTGTAAGCATTTTATCCTGAAAATTTTCAGCCGCATTAAGATTATGAGAATGTGTATAGATATCAATAATTGAACAATTATTCATTAAAACTACTATTTTTTCAATATCATCATAATTTATATATCCAAGAGTATCTCTAATTGTCAATTCATAAAGCTCGATCATCTTAAAGGCAATATTTTTTACATCATCTTCTTTTTGAAAAGGATAATTTACGTTTATAAAAGTATTCTTATTGATTATACTATAATTATCTTTTGCAATTTGAACTTTTAAATCATTAAAACCGTTTAAATCAATTTTTTTACAAAATCGATGAATAGCTGATTTAGAAACCGGAATGGCATCAGCTAACTCTTGAATCGTCATATTTTCAATTTCTTTTCTATGTTTTAGGATAAATCTGGCAATTTGTGATTCTACTGGTGTCATATCCTGGCAAAGATAAATACGTTTTTCAATATTCATATCGCTTACTCCTTATCTTTAATTTAAAAGAGAAAGGCCATAATTAACGATTTCAGCCTTTCATAATTAAATCCTAATTAAAATTATTTACTCTCTTTCTAAGATACTGATAGCCTCATGGACTGAACCAACAATATGATCAGCAACTTTTTTTAATTCTTTTGGTGAGTTTTTAAAAGTAAAACCTATATCTGAAGCATCTAATAAAGTTATATCGTTAAATGAATCACCGATTCCAGCAATTTTATCAGCTAATAAATATTTACGTAAATAGTTGATTGCATTTCCCTTTGAACATCCTTTTTTCACAATATCAAGATACTGTTTATTTTGATGAACATCAATAACTTGACTATATCTTGAAAGTATTTCTATTTTCAGTTTTTGTGCCTCGGTTTCATCACTTGTAATAATCGATAAACCATAAAAATGCCCCTTAGGAATTTCATCAAAAGATGATACAACGATTTGGCTTATGGGCATAGAAATTACTTTAAAAAAAGCATAAATATTGCCATTGGCTTGAATTACTATTAGATATTTTGAAAACTGCTTTAAAATATCTTTAACAAGCGACTCTTTAATACATTGTTCATAAACAATATTTAATTGAGAATCTAGTATTAGTGCCCCACTACTTAAAATACTAAAATCTAAATCAATTTTATTGTCCAAATACTCTTTGATTCCTGAATATGGTCTACCGGTACATATTCCAAATAAAGACCCATTTGTTTGAAACTGTTTAATACTTTTAATATCCAAATTCGAAATAGAATCACGATTATCTTCAAAAAATAAAGTTCCATCAAAATCACTCGCTAAAGCAATCATCGCATTTATCCTCCTGATTAAAACAATAATCTAAATAAAACCCTAATCCGCCACTTAAAACAGTCACTTTCTGATAACCCCTTTGCATTAGTATTCTAGCACAGTTATAGGCTCTAACACCAATAGCACAATAAACTACAATTGGTTTATTTTTATCTAATTCCTGATAACGTTCAAACAATTCACCATAAGGAATATGATAAGACCCTTCAATTTTAACCAATTTTCTTTCATCATTTTCTCTTACATCTAATGTTATCACATCATCTTTGATCGCTTGATATTCATCAGGCAAGATTAAATTAATATAGCCATTTTCCATATTCTCACCAACATAGCCAAGCATATTAACAGCATCTTTTGCCATAGCAAAAGGTGGTGCATAAGCAATTTGTAAATCTTTTAAATCAGTAACTTTTCCATGATAATGAATCACCGTTGAGATAACATCAATTCGTTTGTCAACACCTTCGAATCCAATAATTTGGGCTCCTAGAATTTGTTGACTTTGATCATAAATCACTTTCATCACTAATGGTTTAGCATCAGGATAATATCCGGCATGTGACTTTTGTTGAATGATTGTTACTTCATAATCTTGATGACGTTTTAAACCAGTTACTTGTAATTGTTTTTCGTTCAATCCTGTAGTAGCTCCAACCATATTAAATACCTTAATAATACTGCTTCCTAATGAGCCTTGATATGGTATTTTAGCTTCCAATAAATTATCAGCTAATATTCTTCCCTGTTTATTAGCTGGGCCAGCTAAAGGAATCATCGTTTTTTGATGATTAATATAATGTTCAACTTCAATTACATCTCCAATTGCATAAATATCTTGAATATTAGTTTGTAGATATTTATCGACAATGATACCACCTTGACGATTACATGCAATCCCAACTTTTTTAGCCAACTCACTTTGTGGCTTAACCCCTGCCGATGAGATAACCATATCATAAACTTTATCAAAACGACTTGTTTCAACTTTTATTTTGCCATGGCTATCTTCAAAACCTAATACTTCTGTCTTTAAATACAAAGATACCTTATTTTCATTTATATGTTTATGAAGTGGTTGAACCATTTCAAAATCAAAGTTATTCAAAATCTGCTTTTCTCTTTCAATAATATCCACATTTATTCCTAATTCTTTTAGATTTTCAACTGTTTCTATTCCTACAAATCCACCACCAATAACACAAACATTTTTGATCTTTTCCACAATGACCTTACGCTTAATTTTATCAAAATCATCAAAAGTCCATAATTGTTGGATCGCTGGATGATCATTGCCTTTAACTGGCAAATTAATTGGTTTTGATCCCGTTGCAATAACTAGTTTATCATATTTTTCTTGATAATTATTGTTCTTAAAATAATCATGAACAGTCACCATCTTTGAATCAGCATCGATATCAATTACTTCACTAGCCACTCTTACATCTATTTGAAATCGATTTTTAAATAGTTCAGGTGTCATTAATAATAATTGTTCTTTTGTTTCTATTTCTCCTGAAACATAATATGGTAGACCACAGTTTGCATAAGAAATATAATTTCCTTTTTCAAACATGACAATTTCTACATCTTTATCTAATCTTCTTAATCTTGCTGCAGCAGTAGCTCCAGCAGCTACACCACCAATAATAATAACTTTCATGTTTTCTCCCTCCTTTGTTGTTATTTTAAAAATAACTTTAAATAAAATTTAATCCTTTCAATAAAAAAAATCAAGTAATATGCATAAAATATTTTTATTTTTCATAATTCTATTAATTTTTTTCTAGAAAAAAATATTCGATCTTATACCTGAGATTTTTTTCCAAAAAAAAATTAAAAACTACATATATTTTGAAACATTTTGAAACCTCAATTTACCATTATTATTTCTTCTATAAAATATAATTCAAAACATAAAACTTTTTACTTAATTAGCCATTAGATATAAGATAAGTATGCAAACTTAGACAAAACCAAAATTTTTAAAAATTTCTTTAGAATTCTTTAGTTTTATTATGATAAAAATTTAATCATCTTATTGTATCATCTTAATATAAATATTAATAAAAGAGGTACAAACAATGAATAACCTAGAGAAAATAAGTTTATTTTTAATTAGTATTGGCATTATTATAATGTCTATTGCCTGCATGGATATTATTAGTA
>NZ_JAGHEW010000062.1 GCF_017889095.1 Thomasclavelia sp.
CATTAGAAGAATGAACCCCACCATTAGATAATAATCCCCAAATATGTAATTTAGTATTGTTATCTTTAGCATTTTTAATTGCTTTTAAGAATTCTTCGTTTTGATAGAATGTTCCATCACCAACTGCTTTATTAATTAAAGTTAATGACTGATATACAGTTCTACCTGCACCAATATTTAAATGCCCAACTTCGCTATTACCCATTTGTCCATCAGGTAAACCAACTGGCATTCCTGAAGCTTTAATTGTTGTTGTTGGATAAATAGCCATTAAATCATCAAGATTTGGGGTATTGGCAAGTTTAACTGCATTCCCGTCAATTCTTTCACTTATTCCGTATCCATCCATGATACATAATACAATAGGTCTTTTTTTCATCTATATATCCTCCGCTTTCATGACAATTATAACTTGTTTACTAGTAATAATCAATAAATTAAAACAACTATTGATAGTTAAATCAATAGTTGCAAATCACTTTTTCTTTTTAGGGGAACTTAAAATATACATTCCCCAAAAACATAGCACTAACGGCC
This sequence comes from Thomasclavelia sp., assembly GCF_017889095.1. Lineage (GTDB taxonomy): Bacteria > Bacillota_I > Bacilli_A > Erysipelotrichales > Coprobacillaceae > Thomasclavelia. The sequence goes on from NZ_JAGHEW010000062.1 coordinate 538, forward strand.
AATATCCTTTTATATAATAAGCAATCGTCGCTACAATTCCCTGAAAATCCTGGGTGCGATCCATCGTCAAAATAATTCCTAAAACAATTAAAACAATTCCCGCATTTTTTTTGAAATCCATTTTTTATCACCCTTTATATCATAACAAAGGCAATAAAACGAATTTGTCGATTAAAGAATTGAACGAGCAAACTGCATCAATCGATTTAACTCAATCGGTTCTTTTCCTTTTTTCGAATAAACATATATTTTTTCATGATCATGATATTCAAATTTATTTGAATGAATAATGCTATTAATATCCCGGCGAATTTCTTCATCGATATAAATAAACATATTTTCAGACATCTTTCTAAGCAAGATACATAGACTAGCTAAAGCTAATTCTAAATCAAAATAAGATCTAATCAAATCTTTTTGAATTACTTCTTCATCAAAGACACCCATTTTTTTATTTAATTTATCAATATAATTTAACACTGCTTCAACACTATTGATTTCATCTTCAAGCATATCAATATAACATTCTTCTTTAATCGTTCTTTTGTTCATCACGTAACTTATCCTTATCTTTGATCATTTGTCTTAATTCCTTTGCATATAATACAAATGATAACAACATCAATGCACTGCTGCTAAAAATCATGATCTGACTCATTAATGTATCGGGAATATGAAAACCAATTAAAATGATCACCACGAAATAAAAATATGCGGTGGCTACTTTCCCCCACCAGGAAGCTCCTTTAATTCGAAGACCATAGTCATATAAATATAATCCCACTAATCCTAACATTCCATCTTTTAAAACAATAATTATTAATAAGATCCAGGCAAGGGGATAATTAAACAATAATGTAATAGCAATCGTAAATTGCGTTAATTTATCAGCAATCGGATCGATCAGCTTACCAAAATCAGTAACCATATTATACTTACGCGCAATAAAACCATCTAAAAAATCACTAAATCCTGATAAAACCAAGATCAACGCCGCAATCAAATAATGATGTTGCCAATCTGCATAAAAATAAACTAATAAAAATACTGGTATTAATAATATCCTAAAATAACATAAACAGTTTGGTATACTAAAAAAATTTGTTTCATCTTTCATCTTTTAAGCCCTCTTACTATTTAATTATAGTAATCTTGAACAATAAGTCAATAAAAGCTATGATTATAAGCATTTATTCATTGAAATATGTAAACACCATTCATCATAGTATTGATCACCATAACAACAATATCCTAGTTTTTCATAAAATTTACTTGCCTGCATCTGGGCGGATAGATGGGCCTGTTTAAAATTTAATTCTTTTGCCTTTTTTTCTAATCCTTCAATAACTTTTCTGCCAAGACCAAGTTTACGATATTGTTTTAATACAGCAATTCTGCCAAAAATAACTGTTTGCTTGTCCTGCTGGTACATTCTTCCAGTAGCTACGGGATGATCATCAAGATAAATAACTAAATGATAAGCATGCTTGTCAATTTCATCAAACTCATTATTAAATCCTTGTTCTTCAACAAAAACTTTTTGGCGAATCATTTTCGCATCTTCAAAATCTTCTTTACCATAACTATATTGATATTTTTCCATCTTTCTACTCCTTATTTTGATTGATAAAATTAATAATTTCCTGATAAACTGTCTGTTTATCTTTTTCATTTAATATTTCATGACGCATTTGCTTAAATAACCTGCTTTTTATATTGGTATAACCTAGGTTGTATAAATGCTTAACTGCCTGATTAAAAGCTTTTTGATTGATTAGACAGGGATCATTTTCACCAGAAATAAACAAAATCGGTAACTGTTTATTAACCTGATGGTTTTGTTTTTGATAGGCAGTGATCATTAATGATAACAGATTATAATAACCATTTAAGGTAAAATTGAAATTACACAGTTTATCCTCATTAAACTGCTTGACAACTTGTTCATCACTGCAAATCCAGCTATTAGCTTCTTTAAATCCCCGATTAAACATCCCAATTGAAAGCTGCCTAATTAACTTACTACGATAATGATCCCCTTTTACCTTACTTAAACATAAACAAAATAATCTTCCTGCTTTTGCAAATCTATTTTTTGATGGTGAACCACAAACAATCAAGCCATCAATTTTATGGCCATATTGATAAAGATAATTACGAACAATCAATGAACCCATTGAATGACCAAATAAAAATAGTGGAACATCTGGATATCGCTGCTTTATTAGACAAGTTAACTGATAAACATCTGCAACTAAAACATCACTGCTTTTTTGATAAAAATAACCTAGATCATCTTCTTTTAAAATACTAGCACCATGCCCGCGTAAATCATGAATAATTACTCCCATTTGATTTTGGTTTAAATATTCAATAAACTTTAAATACCGTTCTTTATGTTCACACATTCCATGAACGATTTGGATAATAGCAACTGGTTTTTGGGGACAAGATATAATTGTTGCCAGTGGTAAATTATCACTTTGGGCATTTATCGTTATTGATTCCATAAGTCCTCCTAATCTAAAAACATAACCTGCTTTACAAGTTATGTTTCTTGTTCAATGGTTGTTTCTGTAATTTTTAGTTTTCTTTTTTTCAAAACCAGATTAACTAATTCACTAGTTAATGAATATAAACAAGCAGCTAACGGCACTGCGATGACGGTTCCAAAGATTCCAAATAAATCACCAAAAATAAAAATTGAAAGTAAGACCCAAATGCCCGGCAAACCAACCGAACCGCCGACAACTCGCGGATAGATAAAATTATCTTCAATCTGGGATAAAACTTGAAAATAAACCATGAACCAAAAAGCTTTAAAAGCACTTTGGGATAGAATCAAAAAAGCACCGACAAACATAGCTGCAATTGGTCCAAAAAATGGTACAAATGAAAATAACGCAATAATTGTTGCGATTAATTCCGGATAAGGGAAACCAAATAAACGCATGGTAACATAATATAATATCCATAAAATACAGGCTTCAACTAATTGACCGCTAATAAAATTAGAGAAAACGATATTTGTTTTATGAGCATAATCAAAAATAACTTTAGTAATTTTATAACCAAAAATTGCTCCAATTAATTTTCGAAACTGTCGTAAGAATTTTTCTTTATTACCTAGTAAATATAAAGAAAAAATAAAACTTGTAAAAACTACTCCTGAGGTTGATAAAAAATTAGTAGCATTAACCATTAAGCCATCAGCATTTTTAGTTAAAAAATCCAATACCCCTTTGACTACATTTTGCCAAGGCATATTCATAAATTCATTGATACTGGTAATATCTGTGGTTTTAAAATCAATTTTAAAATATAAAAGCATGCGATCAATATTATAAAATACTGATTTTACAAAATAAGAAATATTACTCATCAATAAAATCAAACTATCAATGATATTAGGAATTATGATACTCGCAATTGTTATTACTAAACATAGAAATAAAATTAATGTAATAAAAATTGATAAACCTCGTTTTTTTTGATACCAAAAACTATTAGTTTTACATCTTTTTATGATTTGGCTTTCAATTAATTTCATTGGCTGATTTAAAATATAAGCTATTACAGTTCCAATAAATAAATATTTAAATAAGCCAATAATTTGACTAATAATTTCGTAAATCGTTCCTAAATTAAATAACAAAAATATTAAAGTTACCGTAAATCCAGATATAATTAATCGTGATTTAAGATATCTCATCATTTCTTGATCATCGTTAAATAAACGCATCCAATCACTCCTTGTTTCCATTATACCATAACCTAAAAAAAATAAAACCTCATCACAAATTTGTGACGAGATTTAACTTAATCTTCAACTAAATTAACCATTGCTTCAACAATTTCAAAACTAACCGCTTCGTAGTCATCATCATGATATCCAAAATTAGCATTATTTAAATGGGTTGTTGGATCTAACAGCCAGGTCTTACAAGAACTATGAACTTGATTTACCCCCGTAAACGTTATTAATTCTTCAACATTTTGAACATTGATCCCACTTCCAGGTAATATTTCAATATTATCGCCATAAGCTTCTTGCAAATATTTGATCATTCTCCGTCCTTGATAGGCTTTTTCTTGTAAACCGCTAGTAAGAATACGATCAACTCCAATTGTAATCAAAATATTCATGGCTTCATCAATATCCAAAACACAATCAATAGCCCGATGAAATACAGCTGTTCTATGATATGACTTAATTAATTCAACCATTTGTCTAGTTTGAACAATATTAATTTCCCCTTCTTCATTCAAACAGCCAAAAGCAATTCCATCGGCCCCGTTATCCAATAAAATCTCGGCATCAAGTTTCATTACTTCAAATTCTTCATCGCTGTAACAAAATCCAGCTCCACGGGGTCTAACCATACAGATTACTTCTAAATCAGTCATTTCTTTAACTTTCAACAATGTAGCTAACGACGGTGTTAATCCCCCAAGATGTAAAGCACTGTTTAATTCAATTCTTCTTGCACCCCCGTATTGGGCCTGCAAAGCATCATAATAACTCCCACAACATACTTCAACAATTTTACTCATCTTCTCAACTCCTGTCTTTTTATTTATTATAGCACTTTTTAATAAAGTATTATAATTATTTGCTTTTTAAGCTGAGTAATGTTAAAATTTAAAAGAAATTTTACTTATAAAAATCTATTTTATATAAACCTCCTCTTAGTTAAATGGATATAACAAGTCCCTCCTAAGGACTAATTGAGGGTTCGATTCCCCCAGGGGAGGCCATATTAGCTAAACACCGCAGTTTCATGCGGTTTTTTTATTAAAAATTGACTTTGGCAGTAAAATGGCAGTAATTGTTTTTTAATAACATTTATAAATCATATAGTTCAACATCTACCTATCCTTATTATAAGAAAACTCAGGAGACAACGTACTCACAGTACGCTTAGCATTTAGCTACCTGTCCTGGATCTTATTTTTTAATTCAATTTTATTATAAATAAACTTATTCCTTTTCAATATATTTATTGTTTATATTCTTTTTATCAGTTTACGAATAATTAGATTCGTCTTCAATTTGGGATACCACAAACAACGCTGAAAGCCTTGATTTTCTATATTTTTAACTTTTTTAATTCTGACATTTCTATCCTAGCTAAAAAGAAGAACTATTTTTCTTCATGACTTCAATTCGATACTTTATAAAGACTTTTCAAGGAAGCAGGTTTGCTAACACTTTTGAGTGTTTGTTTTAAAAGTTGTTCTTTCATTTTTGGAAAAAGCTACAAGGAGAGTTACAAATCCACATTCACATAATTCAATATTTTACAGATAATTTTAATTTCAACCAAGTTAACTTGGTTAATTGGAAAGGAAAAATATACTGCAAATGACTAACTACATGAGTCATTTATAAGATACCAGGAGATAGTTTTTATATTGCCTAAAAATAAAAGATATTCGTATAAAATTTATGAATATCCAAAAGTGAATTAAAACAAAAAAGTTGTAATTATTTTAGAGTGGATTTACTCTATTTCGTTATAACCTCTTATAAATTTTACTTTGTTTTTATTAATTTAGATAAATAAAAAGCGGGCATGGAAGGTCCCGCAACGAGACCATACGCCTCGTTTTCTATTATTATATGCTAGTAATTTAGAAATATCAAAGATTATTTTATCCAGTTTTCTTGAATTCTATTCATAATAGCAGGTTTTAAAATCTTTTTTGGATACAATAGTCTAAACAATTTCTGTATTTGTGTACATTTCGTTTATTAGTTTACAAATAATTTTGTAATCCAAAATTTAAACTAAAGAATTAACCATTTTCCTTTACGCTTTGAACCTTCACGAATTATTATCCCTTCTTTTTTGTAAATTTGAAAATATACGTTTTAAAGTTCTTAAAGAAATATTTAATCTTTCAGAGTATTCTTTTTGTGTTAAAGTTGGGAATTTATCTATTAAAAGCAATAAATTTGATTCATCTTGTGTTAAATCTTTATTATAAGTGCCAGTTTTAGTGCCATTAGTGCCAGTTTTAGTGCCATTAGTGCCAGTTTTAGTGCCATTCTCATTATTTTTGGTATCTATTTCACTACTTCTATAAATGTTAATCCTCAAATCAACATCCCCACCAATAAACTCAGGCTCTTTTAATGCCATTTCTTTTGCACCTTGAATGATACGGGGAATCCCACTGCCTTAATGTTCGATTAAGTTTATATACGAAAAAGTATTTGCAAGTGCTTCATTTCTTATTTTAGAATATCCTTGTTTCATTTTTTCGATTGTTTGTCCCAATGGTAATTTACCTGGAAAAGTTATTTCTAAACGATCATCATAAATGGCAACTTGGATATTTCCATGATCTAGATATGAGCGATGAACCGCTGAGTTAATAAGTAACTCACGAATAATTGCAGGTGGTATTTCATAAATATCTTCACGATAAATACCTTCGATTTTAGCACCTAAACGAATATTACGAAGTACAAATTGATATGCCTGCTCTATTTGTTTTTGGATTGGTCCATTAAATTCTCTTTTATCAATAAATATTGCCTTTGTTGTTCCTTTAAACAATCCGCATTGAATTGAGTAATTAACATTACTTGTGCCAGTTAATATAGTATAAGCATTGGTCGGAAATAATTTATCCTCTCTTTCAATTAAAACACCCTATGAAAGTAGCTGGCGGATGGTTACATCTTTTACTCTTCTTTTTTCTTCGTCACTTCGAGCATTACTAATAGCAGTTTGCTTTAAAGATTGACATAATTCATTTATTTCTTCTTTTGTTACTTCCTCACCTAAATATATGGATTGATCATAGCAGCGATTATTTCCTTCAAACATTAACTCTTTAATCATATATAAATCTGCTGGTCTTGTTGTGCCTGCCACTCTTATATAAACTCCATTTTCTTTTCCAAGGGATTTAATAAAATAAAGTCGTTGTTTGCCAGCTTCAATCTCAACAATAATAATTGTTTTATCATCAACAGTTTGAAATGATATATCTGGAATAATTGTAGGTTCACAAGAATCAGAAATTGCATTAGTAATACTATCCATAATTTTAAATACACTGTTTTTATCAATCCCTACAACTTCTTTTGTTGTATCGGCTATTCCAAATATTATTTTTCCTCCTGATCCATTTGCAAAGCCAACAATAGATTTCATATATTTTATACTTTTATCAGGAAGTTTTTCTTTGAACTCAGTATTTAACGATTCACCATATAAAAGCAACTTATTCAGTTCCATTAGCCTCAACTCCTTGTTACTCATTATAGCATAGTTATAACATTTATTTAATCTATTATTGACACCACAAAAAATTTCTATCAACACAAATACAAAAAATATTACAAGCAAAAAAGCGATTACTTACTGCTAATCAATAAATTATTTTAATTAAGAAAAACAAATCAAATTAATAAATATGATAAAAAGGTATGAAATGAAGCGAATACAATTTATTAGACATTAAATTATATTCACCTCATTAATAGAGTCCTTATTCAATTATATTAAATAAAATTTTAAAAGCGATTTCGAAAATTAAAATTGTCGATTATAATCAAATTTTATTCAAAATGCTACTTATCCTTTACCGGTAGATAAATTCGTGTTTCATATTTATCGGGATTCCCTTTTAATGTATATCCCATGCTTTTATCGTAAAATTCAATAATTGGAGCAAAATATTCTAGGTTATGTTCATGTGCATAATCAAACAACGATTGATACGCTAAACCTAAGTTCTCATACGCTCCAATGTGTTTTACACCGATTGCTGTTACACTTTCAACTGTTCGAGTTTGAATATCTTGTCCATATACAGGAGCGGATACAGGGACACAAACCTCCATGTCTGCTATTTCTGCATATTCCAAGTTATAATAACAAGTGAATGGAACACCTGTTACTTTTTCTCCTGCATATTCAAATAATTTAGAAAAATAATCACCAATTTCGCAATATTTCCCCTTAAATCGAATGGTTGCAACTAACTTAGAATCCAATTCTGTAAAATTAACTTTGTAACACATATTCTTGACCTCCTTATTTTCCAGAGGGGACAGGATTAAATAGGTTTTCATCTCTTTAATCAAACTTTGCTGTTCTTTAATATTTTTTTCTACTAAAGAAATTTTTTCCACGATAAAATCATTAAAATCTTCTTGTGTTTTCATGTTGGAAAGAACATCTTTCATTTCCATAATGGAAAAATTAAATTTTCTTAACCAAGTGATAAACTCCGCTTTTTTTATATCCTCTGCATTGTAATAACGATAACCATTCTCCTCATTTCTGTAAGAGGGAGATAAAATTTTTTCACTGTCATAATATCGTAGTGTTTGTGTTGTTAAGCCTGTTATTTTAGAAAATTCACCTATTCTATACATCTGTTCCACCTCTTTCTATTAGTATCTTACCCTTTATAGTGCGCTATAAGGTCAAGGGAAAATCAATACTTTTTATAATTGTACTATACTACTAGAAACACACAAGTCCTACAATACGTTTTACTGTACCTGTTAGAAAATCATTAGAAATAATAAAATGTGGTGATCATATATGCGTAAAAAAGAAGATAAATACGATTTTAGAGCTTTTGATCTTACCATAAAAAAAGCTCGTATGAACAAAGGTTTGACTAGTGAACAGGTGAAAGCAATGATTGAAAATAACCCTCGTTACCTAACAAATATCGAGAATAAGGGGCAGCACCCAAGTTTACAGGTGTTCTATGACCTTGTTTCATTACTGGAAGTTTCCGTTGATGAATTTTTCCTGCCTGCGTCTGATCTGGCGAA
>NZ_JAGHEW010000382.1 GCF_017889095.1 Thomasclavelia sp.
ACTAATGGATTAACTCATGATTTTCCTAATAGCACGTTTTCTAATCAGGTAATTTCTGTTGAATTATTAGAAGCAGATGAAAAGTTAGCTAAACAAATGCTTTGTGAAGTTGGTGATTTAATCTATTTTTGTAAACGCGTTCGCATCATTGATGATAAAAAATTTGCTTTAGAATTAAGCTATTATAGTAAAAAGATCGTTCCTTATTTAGGTAGAGAAATTGCCCAGCAGTCAATTTATAGTTATTTACAAAACGATTTGAAATTAAAATTTGGTTTTGCCGATAAACACATTAGTGCAATTAAATTATCAAAAGAAGAAGCCGAGCTATTAGATTTACAAGAAAATGATCCTGGATTAGTAATTGCCGATACTGTTTATTTAGATAATGGATTATTATTCAATGTATCAAAAGTTATTTATAATTATAAATATGCTAATTTCTATGCTGTAGCAATGCGTTAGATGTCATAATTTGACATCTTTTTTTATTTTCTTCTATGAAACCCTTTACATTTTAACTTAATGGTGTTAATATACATTTGTACCAATAAATTAAATAAATAACAACAAGAGAAAGGGGAAAGAAATGAAAAAGCTATTAAAAGCATTAATTGCAACATTTATATCATTAACCGCAGTTGTACCCGTACTTGCAGTTGATGATCAAGTATTATTGGAAGATGGTGTTGAAGTCACGATGTCATCTTCAGAAATGGATCCAGCTGCTAATAGTTTAAGTACAGGAGAAACAGGCACAGCTAGAAGCTGGGAAGGGATTCTTGATGTAACAAGTAAGAATAAAAACACGGTTCAAGAGTCTATAGATCTTGTTACTAATACTAATGAAAATATTACTATTGAGATTAATGATGAATTGGAGTATCAAGATTTTGAAGGAATTGGTTCGTCTATAGATGCTTCTACTGTTTATTCGCTTTCAAAAATGTCTAGTGAAAAGCAAAAGGAAATTATTAAATTATTAATTGACCCAGTAAATGGATTAGGATTAACTAGATTTAGACTATCAATTGGATCTTCAGATTTTCAACCTGCAAGTGAAGAATACTATACTTATTATGATGTAAGAGATACAGAAAATTATCTAAATAAACCAGAAACGCTTGATTGGTATAACGAAACTGGAAATGGATTTAGTATTCAAAAAGATATTGATTTGGGAATAATTAAAACTATAAATTTAGTACAAGAGACAGCTAAAGAACTAGGTATAGAAGATGATATTAGCTTTTACAGTTGTTCTTGGTCTTTACCAGGTTGGATGAAAGTTCCAGTAGAAATGGTAAATCCAGATGCAATGAAAGTCATGTGTAGTTCATACACAGAAAACGAGTCAATTTCACATGGATATGGAATTATTAATGGATATTTTAAATATGGTGAAGTAGGTGGCGTTGATTATGGAGAAGAATATATTGAATACGCAGCTACATATTTTGTTAGATATTTAGAAGAATATGCAAAACAAGGTATTACTATTGATTTGTTATCTTTGCAAAATGAAATGAAGTATGGAGAAAGTAGTTGGATAGCAGGTGGTAATATCACAGAAGAAGCATTTGTGAAAATTGCTAAAAGAGTAAAAGAATTAGCTAATGAAAGTAATGTATTAAATGATGAACAAAAATCATTTGAAATTTATGGATTAGAAATTAATGAACTTGGTAATAGTTATACCGATTCACAAGTTAAGGAATTTGTAGATTTACAACAAGGAGCAGTTGATGGAATAGGAATACATGATTATGATTCTATGTCTGCTTCAAAAATGGCTGATGGCTATAAAACACTATACAATACATTAAATGGTAGTGCGAAAATTGCGGTAACTGAACGTTCATTATGGGGAACTTATGGAATGAATCGTGTTGCTCAGTATTTTAGAAGTGGTTGTGTGAGCTATAATGCTTGGGTAACTATGTTAGATAGTAATGGTGAATCAAGTAAATTTGGAGGGAATGTAAGTTTTAAAGTTTATTTACCTGATTATAATAGTTATTATGATTATGATTATGGATATATGAAACCAGATCCAACATTATTGATTCAAGATGCAAGCAATAATAATAACTATGTAGTGTCACCTGAAGCTTACATGATGGGACAATTTGCAAAATATATTCGTCCTGGATATGTTCGAGTTGATTCAACTGATTCGGTAGGAACAGAAGACTTTGGTATCTCTAACGTTGTTTTCAAAGATCCCGATACTGGTAAATTAGTTATGGTAGTAGTTAATAACTCTAATGAAGATCAGACATTTACTGCTGCCTGTAATAATTATCAATTTAGTGCCACAGTTCCAGCATGTAATGTTGCAACTTATCAATGGAATCCAAATGATATTGATGTAAGTGCACCAAACATTTCTGGAAATGATGCGACAATTTATGTCGGTGATACAACTGATTTAAAAACAATCTTAAACTTAAAAGTTACTGATGATAAAGACGGTGAAATTAGTGAATATACAATTAATGATAATGGTTATAACTGTCAAAAAGCTGGTAAATATGTAATTGAAGTAAG
>NZ_JAGHEW010000383.1 GCF_017889095.1 Thomasclavelia sp.
CTCAGACATCATGGCCGTTGGTCGCTATGTGCTTTCTGCCGATATTTGGCCGGAACTTGAACGCACTCAACCTGGTGCATGGGGGCGTATTCAGCTGACTGATGCCATTGCTGAACTGGCGAAAAAACAGTCCGTTGATGCAATGCTGATGACTGGTGAAAGCTACGACTGCGGTAAAAAAATGGGCTATATGCAGGCGTTTGTGAAGTATGGCTTACGCAACCTGAAAGAAGGGGCGAAGTTCCGTAAAGGCATTGAAGATACTTTGCTAAAATAAGTAAGATTTGCGTTAGTTTAATAGCGGAAATAGACGGTAGTATGAAAATTATGAAGCATTTTCTCATTATCGTCTTAGTTTTTTAAATATTAACAAGTATTTAAATAATGTGGCGTTGGTTTTTGAGTGTGTTGGTAGCTGTTAAGCCAAGGGCGGTAGCGTGCAAAAGATAGAAAAAATATCAGTTTTATTATCTATATATTTTAAAGAAAACGAAATTTATCTTGATGAGGCATTTAAAAGTCTTGCGATACAAAAAACAATGATCGATGAAGTAGTTGCAGTTATTGACGGTCCGATCAGTAATGGATTATGGAGAGTAGTTAGAAAATGGGATAGAGAATTGCCTTTAAAAATAGTGGAACTCAATGAGAATGTTGGATTAGGTAAGGCATTAAATGCTGGCCTACAGGCATGTTCGAATGACTTGGTCGCACGAATGGATACTGATGACATTTGTCTACCTGAGCGATTCGAAAAACAAATAAAGATGTTTATTCGTAATCCGGAATTAGTAATAATTGGCGGGGCAGTCGATGAGTTTACAGAAAAAAACAATATACGTAAATTAAAAAAAGTACCATGTGGTTATGATAATATTAGTAAAACAATAGCAAAACGAAATCCTTTTAATCACATGACTGTAATGTTTAGAAAACAAAAAATTATTGAGATTGGTGGTTATAAGCACCATTATCTTATGGAAGACTATAACTTGTGGCTTCGTTGTTATGCGGCAGGTTTCGCTATGGATAATGTTAATGATGTATTAGTTTTAGCGCGTGCCGGCGAAGAAATGATCAATAGAAGAAAAGGATTAAAATATATCAAAAGTGAATATGAACTTTATAAACTTATTGTTGATTTAGGCATTAATAAAGGGGTAAGTGCAAAATTAATATTTTTAGGTCGTTCATTAGTCAGGCTATTACCTAAACGATTATTATCATCTATCTATAATCAGTTATTACGCAAATGAAGAAAAAAATTCTATTATTGGATTTATGTGGATCTTTGGTTAAAGAAAATACGACTTTTGCTTTTCTTGAACGATTTGATTATGTCAGAAGGAAATCTCTTATTTTTATTTCTTTATATTTAATTTATAAATTCACGAAATTTGATCTTTTAAGACGCTGGGCAATAGCAAAACTTAAAGGTGTTCCCAAAACTATGCTGCGAAAACAAGCTAAAATATTTGTGAAAGAATGCCATTATAATGACGCGGTATTAAATTTAATTGAAAAGGAAGATTTTGATGAGATATATATAGTTTCAGCAACGCTTGATTTCATCGCGGAAGAGTTTTATTCAGAACTTAACTATAATGGTTTTTATGCTACTTGCTTGGATTATCTTGATAGTGTGGCAACTGGGAAGATAAAAGTGGATTTATTAAATAATAAGGAAAATATTATAAATATAACTAGGGATGTTAATAAATCATTCACAATGATAAGTGATAATTTTGGTGATCTTAATATGATGAAAAAATGCGACGTGGCCATAGCTGTGGCTAATAATAAAAAAGCAGTTGTCTATTGGGTAGGAAATGGCATTGAAAAAATAATTAAGGTGTAGTATGTGGTGCAAATTTTATATTCCATTTTTATATTTTATTGAAACAAGAACTAAAACGCGTGCTAAAACAATTTCTTGGTGTCTAATTTATCTATTTCCAGTTTTGTTGCTGTTTTTTTTATTTGAAAGCACTAAAGAGAGTGTTGAGTTATGGGGACAACTGGGATTAACTATAGTACTAACATATAATCTGTATGAATTAGGATATATCTACAATGATGCAGAAACAATAAAAAAAGAAATAAAACCTACTCTGCGGCTTTCTGAAAAAGAAATACGCTATTATGAGGGTAATAAAAAAACAATATATATCTTTAGATTATTTGTATCTGTTGTTGTCACTTTTTGTGTTTACAAGTTAGGTGGAGAGTTTCTCTGGTATCCATGGTTACTTATCCCGATGTATGCGATATATAATTCAATAAGAAATCGATTAAATCTTTTATTGCATTTTATATTAGTTACAATCAGGTACTCTTCACCATTAGTTGTTTGTACAGGGGATTTACGTAGCATAATAATATTTACAATATGTTTCTCAATTATAAATGTGATCGAGAGGTGTGGTGAGAAAAGATTTGAGCTGTATTATTTTCAGCGAGAGTTATTTAAAAATCATTCATTGTTAAGATGCCGCTATTATCTTTTTATTTTCTTTATCTCATTATGTGTATACTTAAATAGCATTTCTGAGCTTAGTCTATTAATAATGGTAATGTCTTTATACTACTTTGTTTATCGGCTTATGATATTTTTATGGAAAAAATAAAATGAATAATTCTGCGATAATAGTATTCGTCGATTCTATTATTATTGCCTTTTTTATTGTTGGTTATCTATTAAATGAGGCCGGTTTTGTTAGTGTTGACTATTACACATTAGCAATAAGTTGTTTTTTATTTATAGCATTTGCATATTTACAAACGGCACTTTTATCAGGGGTACTAAGCATAATATCGCTTTTTATAATGACAATAAGTATATTTATTTTTGGGCGCATATTTTCATATTTATTATACTCTGAAATGGATTACTATACAGTAACGCTTTTTTATACCACGACTATAAGTTCACTTGATTCTGTGAATTTGTTATTGACGATTGGGATAATAATATATTCAATTCTTTTAGGATATTTTTTTACTCAATGTATTGAAAATAAGAATAAAAACGTCAATGTAGTAACATATAATCTGAGGTTGCCTAATGGACCAGTTTTATTTTTGGTCGGTTGCCTTGTTTTTCCATATATATATTCAGGTTTAGAGGCAGTAAATTCAGGCGGGTATCTTTCATTTTATACAAAAAATTTAGAATTATTGGAGAAAGGAAGTATTATACCGAATCTTTATTCTTTAGGAATTACGATAGCGACTGTTTTTTTGTCTATATCAATATCAACTGACAATAAAAAGAATACTAATTTTTATCTGTGCGTTTTATTGATGAACTCTTTAATGCTGGCTTTAATCGGTCAGCGAGGTCCATTATTATCATTCTTTTTATTTTATCTTTGGTATAGAAATAAGTACATTAAGAAAATACCCCTCCTTAGGTTAGTTATAATAGGTGGTATTGCTATAGTTTTCTCCCAAACATTGTTATTATTCAGAGCGGATTATAGTAATTCAAATATAAATTTGTTCGAACATTACTTCTCATTCTTATTTCAACAAGGAGTGACATTACATGTCATCTATTTCACTAAATATATAGATAATTTCCCTGTCTATTTATTAGCGCAAAACTTTATCCCTGGGGCTAATGCTATATATAACATGTTTGCAGAACACACTATATTATACAATAGCTCTTCTGCGTATCTATCCGATTTATTAAATCCAGCGTTATTCAAAAGTGGTTATGGTGTTGGCTGGAGTTTTGTCAATGATATAGTTTTGTTGTGTAATAAAAATGTTGGAGCTATGATTATTGTTGCTTGCTTATTTGGGGTATTTTTAAGTTTAGCAGAAAATAGAGGCAACTCTAAGGGGCTTTATATTACTGCATTATCAGTTATAACAGCATATAGGATAGGCTTTTTACCAAGAGCAGGGCTTAATGGCATATTCCCGCTGTGGATCTATTCTTTGGTTATAATTACTTTGTTGATGGTTTTGAAAAAGAAATGGAAAAATTAGTAAGCGTTCTTATAACATCTTATAATCGCCCTTTGCTGTTGCGCAGAGCAATATTGTCAGTATTTAATCAAACTTATTCAAAAATAGAATTAATTGTAATCGATGATAACTCTAGTTATGAAGTTGACTTGATTATAAAAGAATTGCAAGAAGTAGCAACACCAAATATTAAGAATTTTATATATAAGAAAAACCCAAGAAATATGGGGGCTAATTTTTCTAGAAATAGAGGATTAAAGCATGCAAAAGGTTTCTTCATTACAGGGTTGGATGATGATGATTATTTCAAAGAAGATAGGTTACAGATTCTGGTTAATCATTATAACAAGGAATTTTCCTTTATCTGCGATAACTATATAATAGTGACTGGAACAAATAATCATGCACGATTTCAAAGAGAATGTATCATTGATTTACAAACTATACTCAAGGAAAATGAAGCTGGTAACCAGATCTTAGTTGAGCGAGAGCGTTTGTTATCAGTTGGAGGATTTTCTATTGATTTTAAACGGTTACAAGATCAAGATGTTTGGACTAAACTTATTCAAGTTTATGGGAGTGCCAGGAGGTTAAACGCTAATACTTATTATATGGATGTTTCTCATGAAGGTGTTAGAATAACCAAGAATATTAAAGATTATGTGGCATATCGGAAGTATTATTTTAAATATAAGAATATAATGTACAATGATACAAAGAATTATAACCTGTTTAGGTTAATGATGTTAAGACGTTTAAAAATTAAAA
>NZ_JAGHEW010000384.1 GCF_017889095.1 Thomasclavelia sp.
GTTTAGGTGCTTATGATACATTAGAAAATGGTAAAGTTCATGATCAGTACCGAATTAAATATTATCAAGATCATATTAAACAAATTCAACTGGCTATCAGTGATGATGTCGAAATGATGGGATATTGTCCTTGGTCAGCAATTGATTTGATTTCTACTCATGAAGGAGTTGTCAAACGTTATGGTTTTATCTATGTTGATCGTGACGAATTTGATCTTAAAACCTTAGCTAGATATAGAAAAGATTCTTTTTACTGGTATCAAAAAGTAATTGCTTCTAATGGTGAGGATCTAAGTGATTAAAAAGATTTTTACAAAAAAATCTTTAAAACATGATGAAAATAAAAAAGTCTTTCTAAAACAATGATAACATATTTATCTTTACGATAAGTTTTAATAAACTACCCATGTAAACAGGAGGAATGGAAATGAAAAAATATGCAGTAGTTACTGGAGCAGGATCAGGAATTGGTAAAGCAACCGCTAAGTATTTTGCTTCAAAAGGATTAAATTTAATTGTAGTTGATATTAATGAAGATAATTTAGTTGAATTAAAAGAAGAAATTAACGATCCCGTTGATATCCAAATTAGAGTATGTGATTTATCAAAAGAAGACCAGGTATTCGATTTATATCAAAAAACTAAAGAATATGATTTAGAAATATGGATGAATAATGCTGGTTTAGGAAATATGTGTCCATTATTAGAAACTGATATTAAAAAAGCATTGGTGTTAAATCGAGTAAATGTTGATGCAACAGCTATTCTAACATTACTATTTGCTAAGGATTATCAAGATAAAGAAGCAACCCTTATTAACGTTTCATCATGGAATGGTTATAGTATTACTCAAGGTAATCCCGTATATAGTGCTACTAAATTCTATACAAGTGCCTTATCTGAAGCTCTATATTGGGAATTAAAAACTAATAATAAACCATTAAAAGTAAAAATTATTTGTCCCGCTTTTACAAAAACAAACTTTATCGCAGCGTCTAGTGTAGTTGATCAGTCTAATCAGGATATTGATTATGATAAAGTTTATGGAGGCGGTAATACACCGGAAGAGATAGCTAAGTTTATTTACGAAATGTATCAAAGTGATGAGTTAATTGGCTATGTCGATGGAACGGATTATTCATTCCATAAAGTTGGTCCTAAATTACCGGATACGCATAATAAAAAAGATTTACCCAATCTGTTGACTAGATAATAGTAATAAATAATTTTCAATTAAATCATTTAAGAAAATTCGAAATACTATATTTAATAAGTATAAATTACAGCAACAAGAAAACGAGCATTGGCTCGTTTTTAGTTTTGAGTAAGGTGTTGGAAAAAAACTATTACATTTCATTAAGATTATCATCCAGCCAGGCAGCTTGATTTGATAATTTTCTAGTAAATATCCGTGATTTGTCTTGAGGATATTTATTTTGATGAAATTTAAATAATGTTTCTTGATTTTCTAACTGACAAACAATTTCGATTTTGCCTAAAGGATGACTCATGACATAACGAACTGCTTTACCAAAACCATTTTGATATGATTTAGCTTGATCAACAATTTTAATTCCTTCATTGATCGGTATTTGAAAACGTCCCTTGACTCCAGTAACTGGTCGGCATTGGAAAATATAATAAGGAATAACTTTAATTTTTGTCAACAATGATAATAATTCACCTAGCACTTTAGGATCATCATTAACTCCTTTTAATAAAACAGTTTGATTACGAACCAGGATACCTCTAGAAATCATGGCTTCAATGGATTTAATTGCTTCACTGGTGATTTCACGAGGATGATTAAACTGGGTTACTAAATAAATAGTTTTTTTCTTGGCATACTTTGCAAATAAATCTAAAAACTCTTTATCATCATAAATTCGTTGTGGAAAAGTAACCGGAACTCGAGAACCGAAACGAATAAAGTATAAATGATCAATATTTGTAAGTTCATCTAAATAACGTTTGATAATTTGATTAGGATTCATAAACGCATCACCGCCAGTAATTAAAACGTTAGTTACTTCATGATGTTTTTTAACATAATCAACTACTTCATCAACGCGTTTATTTAATTCCTGATTGGAAAGACCAATCATTCTTTTTCTAAAACAATGACGACAATACATAGCACATTGATTGGTCGAAAGTAATAAAACAGTTTGTTTATATTTATGTTGTAATCCTTCTAGCTTGGTATTACTAGCTTCACCGCTAGTATCAAAAGAACCGCCAGAATCAAATTCATTTAATGATGGTAAACACATTTTACCAATAGGATCATTAGGATCATTTAAATCAACTAATGATAAATAATATGGGGTGATCATCATTGGGTATCGCTCAATTATTTTTTCATATTCTTTTGTCTGATGATCATCTAAATTTAAAATTGCTGCTAACTGTTGAGCTGTTGTAATGCTGTTTTTTAATTCTTCTTGCCAGCTCATATTGCCACTTCCTTTCTTTGATCTAAAATGTAATTAAATGATATAATTACATTTTAGAAGTTAAATATTGCATATATTTGAACTTTTTCTAAAGAATAGCTTGAGAAAATTTTTAAGATATGGTAAAGAAATGTTTTTTTTGATAAGCTATCAATAGAGGTGGTAAAGATGAATTTTGAAAATAAAGTAGTTGTTGTAACTGGTGGTGCTAAAGGAATTGGAAAAGCAATTGTGGAAGCCTTTAAACAGGAAAAAGCTCATGTTTGTTTGATTGATATTGAAGAA
>NZ_JAGHEW010000004.1 GCF_017889095.1 Thomasclavelia sp.
ATACGCCAAAAATAGCACAATCAAATAACAAAACCGAAAAACAAAAAACACCTATCTAAAACAACTGTTTCCGTTTTTCATTAAAATTATCATATCTTTTTGTTTCAACAATTATTCAACTTTAATAGTAATACATTATTTCTTATCAAAAATCATTCTACAACCAACTGCACTTTCAAACCTTTTTATATATCTTTGATTGATTATTTGTTGACATACATATTACTGTCTTTTCTTAATTTCCTAATACTTTTAAACATTTACATTCAATTATAATTGTTTCATCATCAATTAGCATTCGTTTGTTTTATACAGTATTCAAACATAATATCTTATTAAACATAAATGAGATGTAAATTTAATATTTCGATAAACTAAAATAAAAACGGGAAATTCCCGTTTTACTTATAATTGATAATCAAGATTATGATTATCTATCAATCATTTATTCTTTATTTTTTGGTATGCAACACAAATAATAAAAAATGCCGCTAAACCTAAAAGGACATATACTGAAAATAATGTAATTGGTGCCATTGACACATTCTCCTTTAACTTATAAATCAATCTCCAATCCTACTGGACAATGATCGCTTCCTAAAATATCTGTGCAAATAAAGGCATCCTTTATTTTATCTTTTAAAGATTCAGAAACGATAAAATAATCAATTCGCCATCCGGCGTTGTTTTTACGAGCATTAAAACGATAAGACCACCAAGAATAAATTCCGGTTTGATCAGGATATAAATAGCGATATGTATCAATATATCCATTTTCCAATAAAGCCGTCATTTTAGCCCGTTCTTCATCAGTAAATCCAGCGTTTTTTCGATTAGTCTTTGGATTTTTCAAATCAATTTCTTGATGGGCAACATTTAAATCACCGCAAAGAATTACTGGTTTGTGTTCTTTTAGCGAATTTAAATAATTTAAAAAATCATCTTCCCAATGCATTCGATAATCAAGACGTTTTAACTCCGTTTGACTATTTGGCGTATAACAATTAACTAAATAAAAATTTTCATACTCCAAAGTCACTACCCGACCTTCTTGATCATGTTCCTCAATTCCTATACCATAACTATAATTTAAAGGTTTAACTTTAGTAAATACCAACGTACCACTATAGCCTTTCTTTTTAGCACTGTTCATATAGGTATGATAACCATGTTTTTCAATTTCAATTTGTCCTTCTTGCATCTTTGTTTCCTGAATACAAAAAATATCAGCCTGACTTTCTGTTAATACATCATAAAAACCTTTATTAATACAGGCTCTAATTCCATTTACATTCCACGATATTAATTTCATTTTCTTACCTCTAGTATCATTATACATGAAAGCGTTTTTTTATAGAAGTAATTTTTTCTATTTTAGAAAAAATTCATCTTTTCCTTACAATTACCATCCATTTACTGCCAATTTTACGTATTTAAAAATATTTTACTTTTTAAGTTATCACTAATTAGAAAATCAATAAAATTAATTTTTCATGATCTTTTTCATATTTTCCTTAAAATTGTCTATAATATTATAGGTGATCGAATTGAAAAAATATAAACAGCTCATTTTTAGTATTGTAATTGCATTAGCAATTGGCGGTTTAAGTGCTTTTTTAACAAAAGATTCCATGGAAATTTACCATTCCATTAACCGACCTACTTTAGCTCCACCAGGCTATTTATTCCCAATTGTTTGGAGTATTTTATATATAATGATGGGAACTTCTAGTTATCTAATTCACCAAAGTGACCATCGTCTTAAAGAAACAGCATTAATCATTTATTATTTTCAATTACTAGTTAATTTTTCTTGGCCAATCGTATTTTTCAATTATCAAAACTACTTACTTGCATTAGCTATTTTGTTTGTTTTAGTCATTTTAATAATCATCTTAATTAAATTAACCTACCAGATTAATCATTTTAGCAGCTATTTGCTGATCCCCTACCTTCTTTGGCTACTGTTTGCATTATACTTGAATTTTTGGATCTTTATTCATAATTAAAAACTTTCTCGAAAATGAGAAAGTTTTTATGTGATATTTACATAAAATAATATTTCTTCTAACGCGCGAGTTTTCATCCGATAATATGTAGCACGGCTATAAAACTCGCTCCACCAGTTACCCTCCTTCTTTAATATATATTCGTTTGTAATGATAATTTGGCTCTCTGGTGTTAAAGCATTAATAACAATTTCAAAAGATGATATCAATTTTTTTAATTCATCTTTATCATCAATCCGCCGGTTTAAACGATCGGCAATTGAATTACTGCCATAATTCCGTTTTCTTTCGCGAACAAGACTAGAACCAACCTCAGGATAAAAACTAGTATTTTCTAAACAATATAGTTTTAGCTTGGCGCGATGGTACTGCTTAAATAAATTTTCTACTGCATCCTGTTTTTGCTTAAATGTTAATTTGTTTGTTTTCTTCATATAAAAAACCTCCTACTAACTATATACAACCGCAAGTAGGAGAATTTCTTTTTTAAATTGTAAAATTTTCAATTATTTCTTCAATTTTTTCAATTTCTAAACCACTTTGGACTAAATACTCTTTAGCACTGCCATATTTTTCCCGTAAATAATCCAAAAACTTCATCATCATCGTTGGTGTTGATTCCAAAAAAGCACGATTATTTTCATCAACTAATTCCTCTAATTTTGACATAACTTTTAAATTGTTTTCATAAGATTCGGAATAATCTTTAACAATATCATATTCATGACACCCTGCCAAATCAAGCAACAAAGCAGCAATTACACCAGTACGATCTTTTCCTGCTGAACAGTTAAATAAAATAGTATTATAAGGATGTTGATAGAAAATCTCAAATACTTCTTTAAACTGTTCCTTATTAGATTCCAACATAAAGATATAGAAACCCGATAAATCATGATAACTTCTAACTTCACTAGGTAAAACATTTAAATTTTTAGCCTGTAATAAATTAATATGATAATATTCAATATCCTGATATCCTTTTAAAGTACTTGGCTGCTGCTGGATTTCAAAATCGCTTCGTAAATCAACTTGCACTCGAATTCCATAGTCATATAGATATTCCTTTTCAGCTTCACTTAAATTATTTGGATTTGTAGAACGAACAAATTTATGACTTTTAGTATAATACCCATTTTGAGTTTCATACCCGCCTAAATCACGAACATTGGTCATACTTTCAACTTTCAATAATCTTTCTTGTCGACTTAATTGCATCATTTTCATTACCTCACCAATAATAATTCTAGCACATTTTGCAAATGAAACAAATTATTTTATTCTTCAAAAGGTCGAACTCTCAATGTTACTTTTAAATCATCAGCTATTTTTTGACAGGCAGCTATTTTTTCATCACCAATAATATCAACAACTGTCAAAACTACATTATCAACATATTGACGACATTTTTTAGTAAAATCAAGCATTTCATCAAATGAATCTATTCCATATTTAGCACGAGTCAACTGATAATATTCTTCTTTATTAGGTGCATTTAAACTAATAGAAACAGTATCGATCAAACCAGCAAAATCACTAGTAATATCTTTATTAGCAGCTTTGTTTGCTAGACCATTTGTATTAATTCTAATTGGTAAAGTATTTCTTCGCTTTTTCAAATATCGTGCTACTTCCATTAAATCGTCATGACGCATTAACGGTTCTCCAAAACCACAGAATACTACTTCTTTAAAAGCATTAAGATCATATTTTTCAAATTCTGCAATTATTTGTTTGACTGTTGGTTCTTCTTTTAACCACAAAGAATTATTTTCAATCATTTCTTTAGTATTTCTTAAACAAAAAGTACAAGCACAATTACAACGATTAGTACTATTTAAATAACATGTAACTCCCTGATAACTATCTAACTCTTTTAAATCAATATAACTATTTTTATATAATGTATATAATATAACCATCATTTATTCCTCCTATAATTCTTTTAAAAATGGTTCAAAACACAAGCCTAAATGATTATGAGCCCCTATTTTTTGACTATATTCAATGCATTTACAAGCAAAATCAGCCGCTTTTTGAACACAGGCAAAAAAATCTAATCCATTTGCATA
>NZ_JAGHEW010000063.1 GCF_017889095.1 Thomasclavelia sp.
GAGTATTATTCTTTAGCACAATCATTAGTTCAAAAAATGCAACAGGAATTTCAAATAGAAATAAATCAAGATGAAGTAATCTTTGTGATGTTGTTTATGTTATCTGGTTATGAATTGGCAGTAAAAAAGAAAGTTGTCACCCTTATTGCTTTTCATGGTAGTCAGAGTGCTTCATCAATTGCTAAAACAATTCAAACATTAACACATCAGGAAAATATCTATGGTTATGATTTATTATTAGATAAGAGTATGACTGTTGCTTACAAAGAGCTAAAACAAAAAATGATAGATATTGATCAAGGTAAAGGAGTAATCCTGATCTATGATATGGGTTCAATTAGAACAATGGCTGAATCAATTCACGTAGAAACTGGGATTGAGATTCGCTTTATCGAAATGCCAATTACTTTGTTTGGAATGGTGAGTGTTAATAAGACAAATGAAAATTGTTCTTTAGATGAAACATATCAATATTTAAATGATAAATTTAAAGATATTCAATATAAACGTAAACAGCAAACTCAAAAAGCATTATTAGTTATTTCGCCACTTCAACAAGAAATTGAAGAAGCAATGAATTATTTAAATACCCATTTTGAATTAACACCATATAAAGTTTTTCCTCTCAAAAAGACTGAACTCGGTGATATTTATAATGAAATAGACAAGATTTCTCAGCAAAATAGCATTGTTGGTATTATTAGTAGTTACCATCTACATTTATCACAATTTTCTTTCTTGTATATTCAAGATTTGTACCAGCAAGATGCTACCAGCTTAGAAAAATTGTTTAGTCAAAATGATGATTTATATAATATTTTTGATTCTATGATCGAACAATTCCCGCACTTAAATATGTTGGAACTTAAGGAGCCGTTAATTCGTTTTGTTAGTGAAGTACCGAAATTATTAAATATAAAGGTTGATCTAAATCAAAAAACAGGATTATTAATTCATATGATTTGTTTAATTGATAAATTAAAGAAAAATGCCTATCCTGCAGTTAATTTTATAGCGTCAAAGATTTTAGTAAGAGATCGTAAAAGTGTTGGGATAGTTAGAAAAGAATTAAGTGATATTGAAAATATTGCTGGGATATCAATCAATGACAGTGAAGTTGCAACAATCATTTCAATTATAAAAAAACAATAAGGAGAAAATGAAAATGACAAAAGAAGAAGCAACAATGGTCGCATTTGAAATCGTTGCATACTCTGGGGATGCACGTTCTAAATTATTAATGGCTTTAGAAAAAGCAAAAAGTAAAGATTTTGAAACTGCCGAAAAATTAGTGAATGAGGCTGAAGAATGTTTAGTAGATGCTCATAAAGCCCAAACTGAATTATTGCAATTAGAAGCTCGTGGTGAGGGTGTTGAAATTGGCTTTATTACTGTACATGGTCAAGATCATTTAATGACGACTATGTTATTAAAGGATATTATTGGAACATTGATGGATGTTTATCGTAATGGGGAGGAAAAATAAATGGATAAAATTATTGAACCAATCGAAAAGATGAAACCTTTCTTTGATAAGGTTGCACGTAATAAATATTTAAAAGCAATTAAAGATGGTTTTATTGCCAGTATGCCAATTATTCTATTTTCAAGTATTTTTCTACTAGTTGCTTATGTACCAAATATTTTTGGTTTTTATTGGAGCAGTGAAATAGAAGCTATTATTATGAAACCATACAATTATTCAATGGGAATCTTAGCGGTTGCTGTTGCGGCGACAACAGTGAAAGGATTTACTGACTCATTAAATCGAGAATTACCAGCTAATAATCAAATCAATAGTGTTTCAACAATGATCTGTGCAATTATTGGCTTTCTAATTTTAAGTGCTGATAGCATTGAAGGTGGTTTTGCTAATGGTTATTTAGGTTCTAAAGGGTTACTTACAGCTTTTATGACAGCATTTGTTGTTGGTTGGGTTTACAAGTTCTGTGTTAAAAATAATATTACAATTAAAATGCCAGAACAAGTGCCACCTAATTTATCACAAACATTTAAAGATGTGATTCCTTTTGGCGGAGCAATTGTTGTTATCTGGTTATTTGATCTTATTTTTAGAAATATAACCGGTATTAATTTTGCTGAAGGTGTTATTCAGGTTTTCCAACCATTATTTACTGCTGCTGATGGATATATTGGATTAGCGATTATTTATGGGGCAATGTCATTATTCTGGTTTATTGGCGTACATGGTCCATCAATTGTTGAACCAGCAATTTCTTCAGTGCTAGTTTTAAATATGACAACTAACTTAGCCGCTGTACAAGCAGGACAGCATGCTAATAATGTTTTATCTTTAGGTTCTCAATACTTTGTTGTATGTTTAGGTGGGACAGGAGCGACTTTAGTGATTACTTATATGTTTGCTTTTCTAGCTAAATCAAAAGAATTAAGAGCAATTGGACGGGCAAGTTCAATTCCGGTTTTATTCAATGTTAATGAACCGTTCTTATTTGGGGCACCTATTGTTTTAAATCCAGTATTCTTTGTACCATTTATTGTAACACCAATTGCTAATATCTGGGTATTTAAATTATTTGTTGATCTTTTAAACATGGATGGTTTCATTTATACCTTACCTTGGACAACACCAGGACCAATTGGTATCGTTTTAGGATGTGGAATAAAAATCTTACCTATTATTTTCTTAGCCCTTGTTTTAGTGATGGACTTTGTAATTTATTATCCATTCTTTAAAGTTTATGATAATCAAAAGTTAGAAGAAGAAAAGGAAAATACAATTACTGTAGAAGCAAAAGATAAAGTTGATATTGATGGTGAAGTTTTAGTTTCTAAGAAGATTTTAGTATTATGTGCAGGTGGTGGAACAAGCGGATTGCTTGCTAATGCATTAGCTAAAGGTGCAAAAGAAAAAGGAATACCATTAGTGACAGCTGCCGGATCTTATGGGGCTCACATGGATATCATGAAAGATTATGATTTGATTGTTTTAGCACCGCAAGTTGCTTCTTATTATGAAGATTTGAAGAAAGATACTGATCGTTTAGGAATTAAATGTATTGCCTGTCAAGGAAAACAGTATATTAGTTTAACTCGTGATCCAGAAGGAGCATTAGAGTTTGTCTTTAAAGTGATGGAGGAAAAATAAGATGAGATTTAGTGATGATTTTATTTTTGGAGGAGCTACTGCCGCATATCAATGCGAAGGTAGCACTCTAGAATATGGAAAGGGAAAAGTTTCATGGGATGATTTTTTAGAAAAACAAGGTCGCTTTAAAGCCGATCCAGCAAGTGATTTTTATCATCAGTATCCAGTTGACTTAAAATTATGTCACATGTTTGGAATTAACGGGATTAGAATTTCTATTGCCTGGTCAAGAATTTTTCCGGATGGAAAAGGAAAAATCAATCCTCAAGGGGTTGAATTCTATCATCGTTTATTTAAAGAATGTCATCAAAATGGTGTGGAACCATTTGTGACATTGCATCATTTTGATACTCCGGATACTTTATTTAAAGAAGGTGATTTTTTAAATCGTGATACAATCGATGCTTTTGAAAATTATGCGAAATTCTGCTTTGAAGAATATAAAGATGAAGTCACTTATTGGTTTACTTTTAATGAAATTTGGGCAGTTGCAACTAATCAGTACATTGAAGGAACATTTCCAAATGGTGAAAAATATAATATGACCAAAGCTTTTCAAACTATGCATAATATGATGTTAGCACATGCAAAAGCAGTTGTTGCTTATAAAGAAGGCCATTATAATGGACAAATTGGCTGTGTCCAATCATTAGAGTATAAATATCCGTTTAATGAAAATAAATTAGAAGATATCATGGCTGCCAAAAATGAAGATGTCTTGCAAAATCAATTCTTATTAGATGCTACCTTCCAAGGTTACTATAGTTTAGAAACAATGAGTATTGTCAATAAACTTATTGCATATAATAATGGCACTTTAGATATTCGAAAAGAAGATTTGGATATCATGAAAAAAGCGGCAATCATGAATGATTATATGGGAATGAATTATTATCAAAGTCGTTTTATTCAGGCTTATGATGGTGAAAATGATATTCATCATAATGGAACTGGGGAAAAAGGAACTTCGCGTTTTCGTTTAAAAGGCGTTGGTGAAAGAATGAATAAAGAAGGAATTGATCGTACTGACTGGGACTGGTTAATTCATCCTGAAAGTATGTTTGATATGCTGAACCGGATCAAACAGCAATATCCAAACTATAAAGCTATTTATATTACTGAAAATGGTATGGGTTATAAAGATGATTTTGAAGATGGAATTATTGATGATACCCCACGTATTGATTATATAAAAAGACATTTAAAGTATCTTTTAAAAGCAGTTGAACATGGGGTTAATGTTAAAGGTTATTTTGTCTGGTCATTGATGGATATGTTTTCATGGACAAATGGATATAATAAACGATATGGATTATTTTACATTGATTACAAGACTCAAAAACGCTATCCTAAAGCTTCTGCATACTGGTATAAACAGGTTTCTGAAACAAAGGAGCTATTGTAATGATGGAAACAAAGGGTGTTATATTTGATTTTAATGGGACTTTATTTTTCGATAACGATAAGCATCTTTTAGCCTGGGAAACAATTTCAAAAATGATTAGAGGAAAAGGAATTAGTCAAGACGAACTTCATAATCATTTTAATGGTGTCCCTAATCAACAGATCATCCAGTATTTATTTGATCAAAAGGCAAGTCAAGAAGATATAGATAAATATTCAAAATTAAAAGAACAATATTATCGTCAATATTGTAAGGAAGATACAAAGTCTTTTCATCTGGTTGCCGGGGCTGAAAGCTATTTTGAAATGTTGGTAAAGCAAAATATTCCTTTTACAATTGCTAGTGCATCAATTAAAGAGAATATTGATTTCTTTATTGAATCCTTTCATTTAGATAAATGGATCAATCCTCAAGATATTGTTTATGATAATGGAAAGTATGAAAATAAAGTAGCTATGTTTCAAGATGCGGCGAAAAAATTAGGGTTAGATATGAAAGATATTACTGTTTTTGAAGATTCTTTAAGTGGAATCAAAAATGCTCATCTTGCTGGCAGTTGTCAAATTGTAGTTATTGATTCAGCTAACAAAGCGGATGAATATATTAATTTACCTGGAGTAATTAAAGTATGCCATGATTTTACTGATTTAACTGTAAATATCAATTTACAAATTAATCGTTTGATTCATTTTGCGATGCAAAATAAAATGATTGAACGCAGTGATGAAGAATATGCAGTTAATTTATTATTAGATTTATTCCATCTAGACAATTTTGAAAAAGAAACTGTCACGGAAACGCTAAAAGAAGCAACTCCAATTTTGGAAGAAATGCTTAACTATGCTGTTGAAAAAGAATTGCTTGAAAACAATATCACTGCCAGAGATTTATTTGATACTCGAATTATGAATTGCGTTATGCCAAGGCCAAGCGAGGTTGTTAAGAAGTTTAATGAAAAATGCTTAAAATCAGTTAAGCGGGCAACAGATTATTATTATCGGTTATCAATTGCATCGAATTATATTCGTAAAAGTCGTACTGATAAAAATATTCGTTTTAAAGAATTTTATAAATATGGAGATATTGAAATAACGATTAATTTATCTAAACCGGAGAAAGACCCTAAGGAAATTGCAAAGGCTAAATTAGTTAAATCAAGTGGTTATCCAAAATGTTTATTATGCAAAGAAAATGTAGGTTTTGCTGGGAATTTAAATCATGCAGCTAGACAAACACACCGGATTATTCCACTTAATTTAAATGGCAAAGAGTACTATTTACAGTATTCTCCTTATGTTTATTACAATGAGCATTGTATTGTTTTTAACGCTCATCATCAGCCAATGGTAATTAATCATGATACTTTTATGAATCTGTTATCATTTATTGAGCAGTTTCCACATTATATGCTTGGTTCTAATGCTGATTTGCCAATTGTAGGCGGATCTATTTTAACTCATGATCATTATCAGGGAGGAAGCTATACTTTTCCAATTGAAAACGCAGCTGTTTTAAAGAAAGTATATTTAAAGCAATATCCTGAACTCACAATTGAACTGATGAAGTGGCCTTTATCAACTATTAGAGTAACTTCTTTTAATAAACAAGCGATTATTGATTTCGCTGATGCTGTCCTAGCAAAATGGCGCCAATACTCAAATCAGTCTTTAAATATTTTATCAGCTACAAATGGTATAGCCCATAATACTATTACACCGATTGCTAGAATGAAAAAAGACAAATATCAGTTAGATTTAGTATTAAGAAATAATCGCACAAGCGAAGAATATCCTGATGGTATTTTCCATCCCCATCAAAATCTTCATCATATCAAAAAAGAAAATATTGGTTTAATAGAAGTGATGGGATTAGCCGTGTTGCCAGCTCGATTAAAAACAGAATTGGAAGAATTAAAAGAATGTTTGTTGCATCATAAAGATATTAATACTGTTTTAAAATTAGAAAAACATCGTAGCTGGTACAATGAATTAAAACAAAATTATGATATTAATTTAGAAAATGTAGATAATATTTTAAAGCAAGAACTTACAAAGAAATTTGTCGAAGTTTTAGAAGATGCTGGTGTTTTTAAAATGAATGATGAAGGCATCAATGCTTTTATTGAATTTGTAGAAAATATATAGGAGAAGGACTTATGAAACAAGCAAGTTTAATAATTCAGGAAATTAATAACGATCAATATAATCATATTTTAAAAGATGTATATGTTGATAGTGAATTGATTGAAATACAAAAACAAAGATATATTCAAGCTATAGAGAAATTTATATCTTTATATGGCGACCAGGAAATAGAAATTTATAGTGCTCCTGGAAGAAGTGAGGTTTGTGGAAATCACACTGATCACCAACATGGCGAAGTTATTGCTGCTGCTATTAATTTGGATATTATTGCAGTTGTTGCCAAAAATAAAGATACTGTAAAAGTCGTTTCTGATGATTATGATATCGAAGAAATAAGTATTAATGATTTGGAGAAAAAAGATGAAGAAATTGAAACTTCTAAAGGTTTGATTCGTGGTGTATTAATGCGCTACCAACAATTAGGTTTTCAAATTGGCGGGTTTAATGCTTATATGACAAGTGATGTTTTCCAAGGATCAGGATTATCTTCTTCAGCTGCATTTGAAGTAATGATTGGTACTGTTTTATCGGGGTTATATAATGAAATGAAAGTTGATCCAGTGACAATCGGACAAGTTGGACAATATAGTGAAAATGTTTATTTTGGCAAACCATGTGGTTTAATGGATCAATGTGCGTGTTCAGTAGGTAATTTAATCCATATTGATTTTAAAAATAATGAACAGCCACTTGTAAATAAAATCGATGTTGATTTTTCAAAGTTTGGCTATAGTTTGTGCATTGTCGATGTTCATGCTTCTCATGCAGATTTGACAAGTGATTATGCATCTATTCCTGAAGAAATGAAAAAAGTAGCACAGTTTTTTGGAAAAGAAGTTTTAAGTGATGTTGATGAAGATGAATTTTATGCACATTTACCAGAAGTTAGAAAAGCAGTTTTAGATCGTGCTGTATTAAGAGCGATGCATTTGTTTGCTGAAAATAAGCGGGTTCAAAAAGCGGATTTGGCTTTAAAAGAAAATGATTTTGAAACATTTAAAACAATTGTAAAAGAATCCGGTAATAGTTCATTTAAATACTTACAAAATATATACTCTAATCATTATGTTGATCAGCAGGCTGTTTCAATTGCCTTAGCTTTATCGGAAAAAATATTAGAAGATCAAGGTGTATGTCGAGTTCATGGTGGTGGTTTTGCTGGAACGATTCAGGCATTTGTTAAAAATGAATTCGTAAGTAAATATAAAGAAGAAATTGAACAGTATTTTGGTAAGGGGTCATGTCATATTTTAAAAATTAGAAAATATGGCGGAATAAAAATTTTATAGATAGGAGAATAAAATGAGTGTATTAGTATTAGGAGGAGCAGGATATATTGGAAGCCATACAGTATATGCTCTTATTGACAGTGGTGAAGATGTTGTTATCGTAGATAATCTACAAACCGGTTTTAAAAGATTGGTACATCCTCAAGCTAAATTTTATCAAGGTGATATTCGTGATAAAAATTTTTTAAGAGAAGTATTTGCTAAAGAAGATATTAAAGGAGTTATTCATTTTGCAGCAAATTCATTAGTAGGTGTAAGTATGAAGGAACCTTTAGAATATTATGATAATAATGTATATGGGATGATTTGTCTTTTAGAAGTCATGAAAGAATATGATGTTAAATTTATTGTCTTTTCCTCTACAGCTGCAACTTATGGTGAGCCAAAACATATTCCTATTGTAGAAAGTGATGAAACTTCACCAACCAATACTTATGGAGAAACCAAACTGGCAATGGAAAAAATGATGAAATGGTGTGATCAGGCTTATGGTATTAAGTGGGTTGCTCTTCGTTATTTTAATGCTTGTGGGGCTCATGAAAATGGTTTGATTGGAGAATTACATAATCCAGAAACACATTTAATACCATTGATTTTACAGGTTCCGGCTAAAAAAAGAGAAACCATTTACGTTTTTGGAACAGATTATGATACCAAAGATGGTACATGTATTCGAGATTATATTCATGTTAATGATTTGGCTGATGCGCATATTAAAGCATTACATTATCTATATAATGGAAATAATAGTGATGTTTTTAATCTAGGAAATGGTGAAGGATATTCAGTATTAGAAATTATTGAAGCTGCTAAAGAGGTTACACAGTTACCAATCAATGTCACCTTAGCTAAAAGACGTAGTGGTGATCCCGCAAAATTAGTAGCTGATAATACAAAAGCAAAAGAAGTTTTAGGCTGGCAACCTCGATATACGGATATTAAACAAATTATATCTACTGCTTGGAATTTTCATAAAAATAATCTCTAATTTTTGTTCATTAAAAGAAAAAATAAGATTCTACTAAATTTTTAAAAATAGATGTAAAAAGATATTTTTAATCAATTACTTTTATCCTTGTTAAACAAAAGTAATAATGATGATTTGAAGCTAATTAAATATTTAAAATAAAAATTCTACCTCCCGTATGCTTTATAATATTTAAATGTAGCAAATAATCTTCGCTAAAAAGTAACTGATAAGTCAAAATAAAATAAGTAGAAAAATATGTGTATGTTAGATTGGAGAAATATATGGTAGATATAAGTGATAATAAAACGTGTTTAAAAGCAGATATTGAAGCTGTTATTACAAGTTATAATCAAGGTGCTATGATCTTAGAAGCAATTCAATCACTATGCAGCCAAACCCAATTACCAAAAAGAATTATTATAATAGATGATGGTTCAACAGATGCGTACTCTCTTGATATCCTAAAGCGAATTGAAGAAACTGATTTTCCAGTACCAATTATAATTTATTTTCAAGAAAACAAGGGTGTTTCGTCAGCGCGAAATCTAGGGATCCATAAAACACAAACATCAATGGTTTTAGTGTTAGATGGAGATGATAAACTTGAGCCTACATATATAGAAGATGTCTGTAAATTACTTTGCAGTGATCCAACAATGGTTGTGGCTTCATCATGGATGCATACTTTTGGCGTACTAGATGCAATCGTTTGTCCTGGTGGTGGGGATATAGTTCCATTTCTATCACGTAATTGTTGTCCGGCAACACATATTCTTCGTAAAAAATTTTTTATGCAATGTGGCGGTTATGATGAATCGATGCGGTCTGGATTTGAAGATTGGGATTACTTTTTAAGTATGTTAGAAACGATACCTGCAGCTCATGCGGGAATTGTTGAAAAGCCGTTGATAAATTATCGAACTGCTCCTATTTCTGCAAATATAAGAAGTATGAATAAGCGTCTTGAACTAATGCGTTATATTATAGAAAAGCATAACAAAAGCTATTATAAAAATATTACAAATGTCCTGCTTGATCTTGAAGCAATATCTAATTCAAGATTATTTGGATGGGAAAATGAAATAATTCATTCACTGAAGAATAATCAGGAGTTGAGTGAATCAACTAAGCAATTTATAAAAAAACCAACTTATGGTGATGGGGGAATGGCTTTTGCAGTTAGAATAGCATCAAGCAGTAAAGAAAAATAATAAATTTGTATATCTAGATTAATCCTTAAAATTATTGTTTATGCATTTGTAAGAGAAATTAAAGTCATCTAAAATTGATTTTATTGACTGTTAGAGATCTTGCTAGTTTTAGTAAGGTCTTTTTTTCATGGTGGCATTATGGTAAAATTAAACCATTAAAATGAGTAGGTGATAAGATGATTAAATGTAAAAAATGTGGTAGTGAATTAGATGAAACATTTTTATTCTGTCCTGAGTGTGGTACCAAAATAGAAAAAGAAACAGTTAAAGAAAAAAGTTATTGGTTTGATTTAAAAATATGGGCTGTTTTTTTGGCTTTAGTATTAATTACTATTCCAATGGATATGTATTTAGATTATTTAGCGATGGAAAATAAAGTAGCCAATAAAACAAGTCAAGAAACTAATAAAGATATAGAATCATTGGAAAATAGTGAATATTCCTTGGCTACTAATCGTAATAATTTAGGTGTTAGTTATTTTAATGATAATGGCAGTTATATTATGATCAATGATCAGGTAATTAAATTTAATGATGACTATAGTAATCAAGAATTGGTTGTTGATGAATATGTAACTTCTTTTAGTGAAGATGATGATTATTACTATTATTTAGATAGTAATAATGATTATATTAGAATGGATAAAAAAGAGCGTAAAAGTGATAAATTATTGGAGAATGTTTATTATGTTCAAAATTTAGGTGAGCTTGTTTATTATCAAAATGATAGTGATAATGAGTCAATTCATTGTTTGAATTTAACTAATAATGAGGATAAAAAGATCAATGATGAAGTATCTTATTGTTTGATAGTTGATCAAAGTAAGGAAAGAATCTTTTATGTAAATAAAGAGAATAAATTAATTTCAATTGCTTTAGATGGCAGTGATTTGAAAATAATAAGTGAAAATGCCGGTTTATATACGTATGATGGCAATGATTTGTATTTTATAAATGACAAGGGGATTGTAAAAAGTGATCTAGATGGTAATGATCAGCTGATTTATGAAAATCAGGATTTAGAAATGATTAATTTTCTTGGTGATAAATTAATTGTTCAAGGTGGTGCATTTATTTATCAAATTGATAAAGATGGAAAAAATGCTAAAGAAATATATAAAAGTGACAGTGATATGAGTTTTGAAATTGTTGGTAGTCGTTTGCTGGTGCTTTCAACTGATAGTATTAGTGGTATAAAATATGAGATTGTTGATTTAGATGGTAATGTTAAAGAAATTACCAATCAAGGTTCATTATTGAACCAAGGTGAAGTTTAGGGGGAAAATATGAAAATAAAAGAAATTGTAACAGCTACTAAGGGAAAATTACTTAGTGGTGATGAAGAATTAGAAATAATTGGGTTTAGCCAGGATAGTCGTAAAGTTAAAGAAGGAATGATGTATATTCCTCTTATTGGGGAACGCTTTGATGGTCATGATTTTATTTCTAGTGCTTTTGATAATGGTGCCAGTGCTATTATTAGTGATCGAGTAATAGAAGATGAAAAACACGCAGTGATTTTAGTCGATGATACGCTTTTAGCCTTACAGGATATGGCCAGGTATGTAAGAGAAAATCGTAATGTAACTGTCGTTGGGATTACAGGCAGTGTTGGTAAGACCAGTACTCGAGATATGGTTTATAGTGTTATTAAACAGCAGTATCGTACTTTAAAAACCGAAGGAAACTACAACAATAATATCGGTTTACCGTTAACAATTTTAAGATGGCAAGATGAACAGGTTATGGTACTGGAAATGGGAATGAATCATTTAAAAGAAATGGAAGAACTTTCGTTGATTGCAAGACCAGATGTTAGTGCTATTACTAATGTGGGGACGGCGCATATTGGTGAACTTGGTAGTCGTGAAAATATTTTAAAAGCTAAAATGGAAATTGTTGCCGGGATGAAAGATGGCAGTACTTTGGTACTTAACAATGATAATGATATGTTATCATCAGTAACGCTGGAACGATTAAATATCGTTACGGTTGCAATTGATGGCAAAGGTGATTTTAAAGCTGAAAATGTTAGTTTAGATATTGATCATAGTGAATTTGACTTAGTATATCAAGATAAAAAATATCATGTTTATGTACCAGTAGCCGGAAAGCATTTTATTACTAATGCATTAATTGCCTTTGCGATTGGTTTACAGTTAAATATTGATATTGAAAAATGTATTCAGGGGATTAGAGAATTTAAGTTAACTAAAAATCGGATGGATGTTATTAAATTAAATAATAACATTACTTTAATTGATGGAACATATAATGCTAGTGAAGATTCCATGAAATCTAGTTTAGATGTATTAGCTACTTATAAAAATAGAAAAATTGCTGTTTTAGCGGATATGTTAGAACTGGGGGAATATAGTAAAGAAATTCATCAGCGAGTTGGCCAATATGTTGTAAATAAAAAGATTGATATTTTAGTTGCGGTTGGTAAAGAAGCTAAAAATATTGTTCAAGCAGCTAAAGATATGAAAATGGAGAATATTTACTATTGTCAAGATAATCAGGAAGTGATAAATTATTTACTTGAAAGCTTGCAAAATGATGATGTTGTTTTGCTTAAAGGTTCTAATGGAATGAAGCTTAAAGATGTGGTTAATAAAATAGAGGAGAAATTATCATGAAACAAAAATTATTAGTTTTATGCGGGGGACAATCAACCGAAAATATTGTATCAAGAATGTCTTGTACTTCAGTTTTAAATAATTTAAATAAAGATAAATATGAAATTACATTAGTGGGGATCACTCTTGAAGGTGACTGGTACTATTTGGATTTAAACCAACAAGATCTAGCTAAAGATAGCTGGTTAGATAATAGTCATAAAGTAGATGATGTTTTTGGTTTGCTTAAAAGTCAGGATGTGGCACTTCCAGTATTGCATGGTTTATATGGCGAAGATGGAACAATTCAAGGTTTGTTTGAACTAGCAAGTTTGCCATACGCTGGATGCCGTGTTTTAGGTTCTAGTGTGGCAATGGATAAGATTTATACTAAAAAGTTATTTAAATTAGCTAAGATACCACAAGTAAAATCTGTCTATGTAAAAAAACGTAACGATGGTAAACTGGTTGTTATTGATGATGATTATCATGAAATTAATGATATCGAAATTTACATTGAAGAAACTTTAGGATATCCATGTTTTATTAAAGCTAGTCGTTCTGGTTCTAGTGTCGGATGCTATCGTTGCAATCAAAAAGAAGATTTAATGGCTAAATTACAAGAAGCTAGTAAATATGATAGTCACATTGTGGTGGAAGAATATGTTGATTGTATCGAATTAGAAACAGCAGTATTAGGTAATGATGATGTAATTGTTTCGCGAGTTGGACAAATTATGCCTCATGGTGAGTTCTATACTTTTGATTCTAAATATAATGATGAAGAAAGCAAAACTTGTATTCCTGCACTAGTTGATCAAAAAATTCAAGATCAAATTAGAGAATATGCAATTAAAGCATTTAAAGCAATTGATGGTCATGGATTAAGTCGGGTTGATTTCTTCTTAGATAAAAAAACTAATAATATTTATTTAAATGAAATTAATACGATGCCAGGATTTACTAAAATCTCAATGTATCCTCAATTAATGGAAGATTTTGGTATTAGTTATAGTGAATTATTAGATCGTTTAATCGCATTAGCATTTGAAAATTAAATTATTGAAAGATAAAATGGGAGACTTGTATATGATCGAGTCTTCTTTTTATTTTAAAAAAATTAAAAAAATAAAAGTAATTTTATCAAGTACGGTTGTATATATATAATAGAATGGATAATTCTATCTTTAATTATAGCTTACTGCTATAATGTAGTTGATTAGAAATTGTCCGTTACTTTAAAAAAAGGAGGGATGATTTTGGGCGATCATGATATTAATGCCAGAATCTATTTTGCCGATAAGGATCGTTTTATTGATTTTTCTAATGCAGTTGCCTTTAACGGTAAGAATGTTTTAACTAAAGAAAACTGTTATGATTTTAACAGTGATGCAGCTGCCCGCTTTGGAAACATAATCCTTGATCGAAGACGTGATATCATCTATCACTGTATCATTGAAAACCATGATGTTTTAATTGGTTTAGAAAACCAGACCAGGCTTGATAAAACAATGCCAATAAGGGATGCTACTTATGACTTGGCAGTATACAACCGTCTGCTAGGTCCCAATCGGGAGATTGAAAATTTAATCCCGGTATATAGTAAAGTAATCAACTGGGGCGAAAAAAGATGGGGGAATAAATCAACTATTGAAAAGACCTGATATCTTAAATGAAGGATCAAATGACTGGGAAATAGAAATTATTGATATAATTGACCTGGATTATCATGATTTTAAAAACAGAGATAATTATATGTTAGTAAAAGCGATTCAGCGAGTGTATTTGTATAAAGGAAATGACGAAATGCTAAAAGGACTGATACTACCAAAAGATGCCTTAGAGATCGTAGCAAGTCTGGTGGATGATGAAACCTTAAAAAAGATCATGGAAGAAAACAGTAAAGCAAGCAAAGGAGGAGAAGTAGAAATGGGTGAGTCAATCAAAGAGTTTAGAAGACAGGTACATAATGAAGGTATAACTGAAGGGAAACTTGAAAGTGGGACTGAAATACTGTTAA
>NZ_JAGHEW010000064.1 GCF_017889095.1 Thomasclavelia sp.
CAGTTGTGTTGTTTATCGTTTTAGTAATGGAAATTGTAGGCTTAACGTTTTTAAGTTATATAATTCCTAATTATACATCAATAGTTATTTTAGGTGGTTTGTTTATTGTTTTTTATTTCTTTTATCGCTTTTTATCATTTGAAAAAAGGCCACCATCTTATGGGGTTATTGGAGCGATCTTTACTAGTGTGGGAATTGTTTTAATTGGTATGTTTTTCTTTTATATCGTTGATAATTATACCCGTTATTATGCCTTATATGGTCCTTTAGCTAGTTTAATGATTCTATTGATTTCGATATATTTGATTTCTAATGTGATTTATTTTGGGTATTGTTTAAATCATGAATATGGTAAATCTTATCCTGAGATAATTTTTAAGCATTTTAATTATTATGAAGCTGGTAATCGTTTGATTGAACGAATCATAAACTGGTTAAAACGAAAATTTATTAAATGATTTTATTGATGAGAAAACTCGTCTTTTTGTATACAAGAGAAAAAAAATAAGTTAGAATGTTTTTAATAATTAACGGTTCATGGTAGAATGGAAAACGGAGGTTTAGTGATGCAACGATATTTTATTGATGAAATAATTAAACAAGAAATGATAATTAATTTAAATCCAGATGATCTTCATCATCTTCGTAATGTGATGCGGAAAAATAATGGTGATCAAATTATTTGTCTTGATAAACAAGGGCAGGTTTTTAAAGGACAGATTGAAGATATTACTAATGGAAGGATCAGGATGATTGAAAAACTTGATGAAGATAATGAATTAGATGTTGAAGTGACGTTAGTTTATGCTCTTCCTAAAGGTGATAAATTTGAATTAGTGTTA
Source organism: Thomasclavelia sp. (assembly GCF_017889095.1). Lineage (GTDB taxonomy): Bacteria > Bacillota_I > Bacilli_A > Erysipelotrichales > Coprobacillaceae > Thomasclavelia. Next base: position 843 of record NZ_JAGHEW010000064.1, read on the forward strand.
CAAAAAGCCACGGAATTAGGAGTAAATAGGATTGTACCGTTACTTACCAAACGTTGTGTTGTTAAAAGTGATCCAGTGAGATTTGCCAAAAAGATGACGCGTTATCAAAAAATCTTAAAAGAAGCTAGTGAACAGTCCCGTCGTAATATTATCCCTGAAATTACAAATGTCATTAATTTAAATCAGCTTGAAAATTATTTAGGTGATTATAATTTAGTTGCTTACGAAGAGTTGGCTAAACAAGGTGAAGATATGGTCTTAAAAGAAACCTTGAATAAGCTTACTAGTGGTGCTAAAATAACGATTATTGTTGGTTGTGAGGGCGGTTTTGAAGCCTCTGAAATTGAAATGATGGAAACATTAAATATCAAAGCTTGTTCTTTAGGCAAAAGAATTTTACGCAGTGAAACCGCACCATTATATTTTTTAAGTGTGATTGGATATAGCAGGGAGATTGAACGATGAAAATATTAAAAATATTAGAGAAAAATCGTTATGAAATAAAATTAAACAAAACAGGGTTGTATCAGTTTGTTGAAGCGGGCAGTAAAGAAATTATTGATCAGGGCTTTAGTTATAAAGTAAAAAATCCTCAGGATTTATTTGCTTATGAAGTTATCTTAAATGGAATTAGAAATAAAGATGTAATTGATGAGTGTTATAATCAGTTTGCTGCAATGAATTATGATATTTTTGAATATGTGACTTATAAGGAAAGACAGAATATGTTTAATTTAGATTTAAAGAAAACGATTGCCAGTTTGCCATCGTTTCAAGATCTAAATAGTCATGAAGTGATCTATATTCCGTTTTTAGAACCGTTTATCAATAAATATTATGCTTTTGATTATCAATTAATTACTTTAAAACAGCATCAAATTTATATTGAGGAATATCCTCGTACAATCAAAAATATGTTTGATTTATATGGTTTACAAATTTATAATTCGCATTTTTCATCATTACAATTAATTGGTCAGGATGATGAATATTATTATTTTTATCATAGTGATTTTAAAACGGTATTTCAATTTGATCATAACGGAATCGTTATTGATGAAATTCCTTTAATTGATAAATATACTAAAGAATATCCGGATTTGGAATTGATTAAAGAAGGACTTGCTTTACTAGCAAACTGTGATGATGAAAAGCAAATCGTTGAATATCTCTTTACCAATGGTTTTATTGGTGATAAAACATATAAAAAAATGAAAAAAAAGGTGAGTAAATGAAAACAGTAGCATTCCATACATTAGGTTGTAAAGTTAATAGTTATGAATCTAATGCCATGTTAAAAATATTTAAAGAAGCTGGGTATCAGGAAGTTGATTTTAAAGATGTTGCCGATGTCTATGTAATTAATACTTGCACGGTAACTAATACCGGTGACAGTAAATCAAGACAGATGATCCGTAAGGCAATAAGAAAAAATCCTCAGGCCACCGTTTGTGCTGTTGGCTGCTATAGTCAAATTGCCCCTCAAGAAATTGTGGATATTGAAGGAATTGGGGTTGTTTTAGGAACTCAGCATCGTAAAGAAATAGTTGATTTAGTTGATCAGTATCAACAAACAAAACAGCCAATTGTAAAAGTAAACAGTTTAAAAAATGTTAGTAAATTTGAAGATCTTAATATTGATCGCTTTAAGCATACACGGGCCTTTTTAAAAATCCAGGATGGCTGCAATAATTTTTGTACTTATTGTATCATTCCTTATGCTCGTGGTCGGGTACGCTCAAGAAAACCTGAAAGCGTGATTGATCAAGCTAAACGGCTGGTTGCTAATGGGTATGTTGAAATTGTTTTAACGGGAATTCATACTGCTGGTTATGGTGAAGACCTTGAAAATTATACTTTTTATGATCTTTTAGTTGATCTAGTAAAGATTCCGGGTTTAAAACGATTACGGATTTCTTCGATTGAAACGAGCCAGATTAGTGATGAAATCATTGATTTAATCGGTTCTAATGAAATAATTGTCGATCATCTACATGTACCATTACAATCAGGCTGTGATGCTACATTAAAAAGAATGAATCGCAAATATACAACGGCTAAGTATCTTGAAAAAATTAATAAAATTCGTGAATATTTACCTAATATTGCTTTTACTACTGATGTAATTGTCGGTTTTCCTGGTGAAAGTGAAGAAGAATTTGCAGCGACTTATGATTTTATTAAAACAGTTAATTTTTCACAGTTACATGTTTTTCCATATTCACCAAGAAAAAATACTCCGGCAGCCAAAATGAAAGATCAAATAAACGATCAAGTAAAACATCAGCGGGTAGAAAAATTACTGGAGCTGTCAAAACAATTAAATAAAGATTTTGCTGTACAACAAATTGGTAAAACTTTAAAAGTATTATTTGAAAAACAAAATGGTGATTATTTGATTGGGCATGCCAGTGACTATTTACAAGTAAAAGTAAAAACTGATCAAAATTTAATTGGTGAAATTGTTAATGTTAAAATTACTAAATTTGATGATATCTTAGAAGGGGAAATGATCCCATGAAATATTTAAAGGAATTATTTGACTGCGATATTGACATGAAAATCTATTCAATCCATAGCGATTCGCGTTATGTAAAACCATATTCGATTTTCTTTTGCATTGAAGGATTAAGTGTCGATGGTCATCGTTATGTAGAAGATGCTATCTTTCAAGGTGCTAAAGTTATTGTCCACTGTAAAGAGCTTGATTATTATCATGATAATATCCATTATTTTAAGGTTGATGATACCTTGGTAGAATTAAATCGGGTTTCTAATGTGTTTTATGATTATCCTAGTTCGAAAATGAAGATCATTGGGGTAACGGGAACAAGTGGTAAAACAGTTGTTGCTTCAATGATCAAAGATGCCATGTCTAAATATTGCAGTACCGGTTATATTGGAACGATTTCTTTGGAATATAACGGGCGAATTGAAGATTGCCCTTATACAACACCAGAATCATTATTTTTACAGCGAAAACTATTTGAAATGCAAAGAGGCAAAGTTAAAGTTGTTGCCATGGAAGCATCAAGTCATGGTTTAGCACTAGGAAGAGTTGATGGGATCGATTTTAGTATTGCTGTAATGACCAATATTGGCAGTGAACATTTAGATTTCCATGGAACTAGACAACAATATGTTTTAGCTAAACAAAAACTATTTGAAAAAATCAAGCCAAGTGGCTGGGCAATTTTAAATAGTGATGATTCTAATTTTGTGCAAATTAAAAACAGTACTCAAGGGCGTATTCTAACTTATGGAATCAATAATGATAGTGATGTTATGGCTAGTAATATTGAATTATTTTTGGATCATAGTGAATTTGATATTACGTTTAAAGGAAATACTTTCCACGTTAGTTCGCCTGTTTTAGCTTTATTTAATGTTTATAATGTTTTAGCTTTAGTTTGTGTTTTAATCGCGATGGGCTGTGATGATATGATGATCATTGATGCTATTGAAAATGTTAAAGCGATTGAAGGACGGATGGAATTAATTGAAACGGGACAAAACTTTCATGTGATTGTGGATTATTGCCAGCACATTGCTAATTATCAGGCAGTTTTTAAATATGTTGATAGTGTTCGCCCCAATCATGGTCGTTTAATTGCTGTTTTAGGAGCGCCTGGTAAACGTAATTATAAATTACGAAAAGAATTAGGGAAGTTAGCTAATAAGTATCTTGATCATGTGATTTTAACTCGTTTGGATGATCGTGGTGAAGATAATGAAGTGATTTGTAAAGCAATTCAGGAAGAAATTATAGATATTAGCAGTGTTATCATTGAATCAAGACAAGTAGCGATTGAACAAGCCTTACAATTGGCTTGTAAAGATGATATTGTCTTAATTTTAGGAAAAGGACATGAAAAATTTATTTCTTTAGATGTTGGACAGGTAGATTATCCTGGAGATAAGGAAATTATTAAAGAAGCGATAAAAAGAATTTATGGAGATGGTGATGATGAAGAATTATAATCAAATGATCGATCATACAATTTTAAAACCTGATGCTACTAAAGCGATGGTTCAAAAAATAATTGATGAAGCAATTGAATATCAGTTTGCTTCTGTTTGTGTTAATCCATGCCATGTAGCTTATTGTGCAAGTCAGCTTCAAGATAGTGATGTTAAAGTATGTACTGTAATTGGTTTTCCTCTAGGAGCTTCGACTAGTGCTACTAAAGCGTTTGAAACTAGTGAAGCAATTAAAAATGGTGCTGATGAAGTTGATATGGTCATTAATATTGGTGCTTTAAAAGATGGCAATCAGGATTTAGTTTTTAATGATATCCAGGCAGTAGTAAAAGCGGCTCAAGGAAAAACGGTTAAAGTTATTATTGAAACATGTTTGTTAAACGATGAAGAAATCATTACAGCATGTAAACC
>NZ_JAGHEW010000385.1 GCF_017889095.1 Thomasclavelia sp.
AAGATATGGAGTTCAGGCAATTCCTAATTTAATTATTTTTAAAGATGGAAAAGCAGTTGACCAAATTACTGGATTTGTACCAGAAGCAGAAATCGTAAGTCATTTACAAAAAGTATTATAAGTTAAAAAGCAACAGAGAGGGTATCGCTTTTCTGTTGTTTTTTATTTTGTCAAAAAAACTAAATTTTTTTGATGTTTGTAATTTATAATATGCACAAAATATTATTTTAATTTGATCATTTATCGTTTCAATTTTATCATTTTTTCAAAAATGATAAAAATGAATTGTTTTATGATAAAATTAAATGTATAATTAAGCTAAGAAAGGGTGATAAAATGAGAACGTATAATTATATAGATAAATGGGAAAAACTATTAACACCAAACATCGTTTCATTACTTACAGCTATACATGAGTTTAAAGGTGAACAAAATTTATTTATTGAAGCTAATGCAGATAAACTAAATGATCTTATGGAAATTGCAAAGATTCAAAGTACAGATGCATCAAATAAAATTGAAGGAATTTATACTTCTGATGAACGATTGAAACAAATTGTTTTAGATAAAACAATGCCAAAAACAAGAAATGAAAAAGAAATTGCAGGATATCGAGATGTTTTAAATACAATTCATGAAAATTTTGATTATATACCAATTCGAGCAAATTATATATTACAACTTCATGGTGATTTATATAAATTTACGGGATCTTCTGTGGGTGGGAAATTTAAATCAGCAGATAATATAATTGCTGAAGTTGATAAAGCTGGCAATGAAACAGTAAGGTTTAATCCAGTTGAATCATGGATGACTCCATTAGCTATAGATGATCTTTGTCAAGCATATAATGAAGCAATTGATAACAATATTGAATCGTTATTAATTATGCCGATGTTTATTCTTGATTTTTTATGTATACATCCTTTTAATGATGGTAACGGAAGAATGAGCAGATTATTAACATTGTTATTATTGTATAAAGCTAATTATATAGTTGGGAAATATATCAGTATTGAAAAACTGATTGAAAATACAAAAGAAACATACTACGAAGCTTTGCAACAAAGTTCTGTTAATTGGCATGAAAATGATAATGATTATTGTCCATTTGTGGAATATTATTTAGGAATTGTTATTGGGGCATATCGTGACTTTTCTAAACGGGTTCAAGTATTAATTGCATCAGGGTTAACAAAACCTGAAAGAGTAAGAGAAGTAATTAGAACACATATTGGAAAAATTACCAAAAATGAAATTACGAAATTATGTCCTGATATAAGTGAAGTCACAATCCAACGAACATTAGCTAAGTTAGTGGAAAATCATGAAATTATTAAAATAGGTGGCGGAAGATATACTTATTATATTTGGAATAGAGAGGATAAATAATGATTACTGGAGAAATTAAAAATAAAATAGATTCTTTATGGGATATTTTTGCAGCAGGTGGATTAACAAATCCTTTAGAAGTTATTGAACAAATCACTTATTTGATGTTTATTAGAGATTTAGATATAAGTGATAATAAAAAAGCCAAAGAATGCGCAATGTTGGGATTACCATTTCAAAGTATTTTTGCGGATGATGTTAAAATTGGAGAACGCTCAATCGACGGAAAACAGTTAAAATGGTCTATTTTTAGAGACTATCCAGCAAATAAGCAATATGAAATAATTCAAGAATGGGTTTTCCCGTTTATAAAAAATTTACATAGTGATAAAGATAGTGCTTATTCAAAATATATGGATGATGCTATTTTTAAAATACCGACACCATTAGTTTTATCAAAGGTCATAGATTCTTTAGATGAAATCTATGACCTAATGAATAAAACGCAAGAAAGTGATATTCGTGGCGATGTTTATGAATATTTGTTGTCAAAAATTGCAACAGCAGGTAGAAATGGTCAATTTAGAACACCGAGACACATTATTAGGATGATGGTTGAGTTATTGCAACCAACACCTGAAGATATTATTTGTGATCCTGCTTGTGGAACAAGTGGTTTCTTGGTAGTTGCTAGCGATTATTTGAGAGAAAAATATCGTAATGATATTTTAATGAATAAAAAAAATCGTGATCACTTTATGAATCATATGTTTCATGGCTTTGATATGGATAGAACAATGCTACGTATTGGAGCAATGAACATGATGACTCATGGTGTTGAATCACCCTTTATTGAATATAGAGATAGTTTATCAGATCAAAATGGTGATAAAGATAAATATACAATTATTTTAGCCAATCCACCATTTAAGGGTACATTAGATGCTGATTCTGTATCTTCTGACTTGTTGAAGATTGCAAAAACAAAGAAAACAGAATTATTGTTTTTAGCATTATTCATTCGAATGTTAAAAGTAGGTGGAAGATGTGCTTGTATTGTTCCTGATGGTGTTCTTTTTGGATCAAGTAAAGCTCATAAGGCAATTCGAAAAACTATTATAGAAGATAATAAATTAGAAGCAGTAATATCAATGCCTTCAGGTGTATTTAAACCTTATGCGGGAGTATCAACTGGTATTTTAATATTTACTAAAACAAATCATGGTGGAACTGATAAAGTTTGGTTTTATGATATGAAAGCTGATGGTTTATCTCTTGATGATAAACGAACACCAGTAAAAGAAAATGATATTCCTGATATCATTGATAGATTTAATCATCTAGATAAAGAAATTGATAGAAAGAAAACAGAACAAAGCTTCTTTGTAACATTAGAAGAAATAAAAGATAATGATTATGATTTATCAATAAATAAATATAAAGAGATAGTGTATGAAAAAATAGAATATCGTCCAACTAAAGAAATTCTTGGTGATATAACTGCATTAAATATAGAAATTGATAAATGTTTAAAAGAATTACAGTCTTTATTAGAAGACTAGGAAGGAGTTAAATCCGAACTAAATCCGGATTTGTAGAGATGGATGGAATATAGAACTGTGGAAGATTGGTGTGAGATTTTAGATTCTCGACGAATACCTATTACTGCAAAAGACAGAATTAAAGGACCTTATCCATATTATGGTGCAAATGGCATACAAGATTATGTTAATAATTATATATTTGATGATGAATTAGTGTTATTAGCTGAAGATGGCGGTAATTTTGGATCAAAAGATAGGCCGATTGCATATCGTGCTTCAGGAAAATGTTGGGTTAATAATCACGCTCATGTATTAAAGCCTAAACGTGGATTAAATGTGGATTATCTATGCTATTCTTTGATGTTTTATGATACTAATGGTTTGGTTAATGGGGCTACTAGGCAAAAGCTAACACAATCAACATTGAGAAAAATGAAGATCCCATATATTGATATTGACACACAAATAGAAATCGTAAAGAAGATTAAGCTTGCTCAAAAAGTTTTAGATTCAAAAAATAAAGAAATTTTACTATTAGATGAACTGATCAAAGCCCGATTTGTCGAGATGTTCGGGGAGCCGATTTTAAATGATAAAGGTTGGGATAAAAATAATCTCTCTAATTTGATTGAAAAAGCAAATAATGGTTTGGCAAGACGAGGAAAAGATAAAAATGGTGAAATTGTGCTACGTCTTGTTGAATTGCAAAGTGGATTTATTGATTATTCTAATCCGAATAGAATAATATTAAATGAAAAAGAAAAAAATAAATATTTACTTAAAGAAAATGACTTTCTTTTTGCAAGAGTAAATGGTAATCCGGAAAATGTTGGACGCTGTGCAGTATTTCGTGAAATAAATGAACCGGTTTATCATAACGATCATATAATTCGAATTCATTTTAAAAATGGAATTTTTGATGGAACATATTTATGTCATTTATTAAATAGTTCATTTGGAAAGAGACAAATAGAAAAACAAATTAAAACTTCTGCTGGACAATATACGATTAGTCAAGAAGGAATTGGTGCAATTGTTGCTATCATACCACCAATAGAACTGCAGAACCGGTTTGCCGGCTTTGTCCATCAGGTCGACAAATCAAGGTTAGAGATACAAAAATCATTAGAAAAAACACAAGAGTTATTTGATAGTTTAATGCAAAAATATTTTGGATAAATTTTAGTGGGTGTAGGTGATGTTGGTAACGGAGGTTACTAACATGAAAGAAATTATTATTAAAGAAATTGAACAAAAATTATTACGTCATTTAGATAATGCACAGATGGAATTATTACATAAAATATTAAAATATTGTTTTGAAAATATAGAAATTGTGATTAAAGATGATAAAATTAATGATATATTTGAATATTCTAATGAAGAAATGATTAAAAAGTTTGTTGCAGCAAAAGAAATAGAAGGGTGTTCAGAAAGAACTATAAAATACTATCATTCAACATTAGTAATGTTGAATGATAGAACTGATGTTCATGTAACACACATGACAACAGATGATTTACGACAATATTTGACAGATTATCAAAAGATTAATAATTGTTCTAAGGTAAGTATTGATAATATTAGACGAAATTTAAGTAGCTTCTTTTCTTGGTTAGAAGAAGAAAATTATATTCTTAAAAGTCCAATGAAAAGAATTCATAAAATAAAAACAGATAAAGTAATTAAAGAAACATTAACTGATGAAAATCTTGAATATCTACGTGATAATTGTGATAATTTGCGTGATTTAGCGATTATAGATCTTTTGGCATCTACAGGTATGAGAGTAGGTGAATTGGTAAGATTAAATATTAATGATATTGATTTTGAAAATAGGGAATGTGTTGTATTTGGAAAAGGTAATAAAGAAAGACCGGTATATTTTGATGCAAGAACAAAGATACATTTAAAAAATTATTTAAACAGTCGAGATGATAATAATCCAGCTTTATTTGTATCGTTAGATAAACCTCATGATAGATTAAAAATAAGTGGGGTTGAAATTAGATTACGGAATTTAGGTAGAAAATTAGGAATAAAAAAAGTACATCCACATAAATTTAGGAGAACTGTTGCAACAAGGGCAATTGACAAAGGAATGCCTATTGAACAAGTTCAAAGTCTATTAGGACATTCTCAAATTGATACAACAATGCATTATGCAATAGTAAATCAAAATAATGTTAAAGAATCACATAGGAAATATATAGCTTAGGAGAAAGGATATGTATGAAGTTAAAGAAAAAGATTGGAAACTTTTTAGAAAGAAAATAGTTGTTTGGCAAAATAATTATATGGATAAATTAAACAAAGAATATATTAAAATTCTGCAAAGAGATAAAAGCCCTGCAACAAATTTTTGGGATTTGGAAAAAAGAATGTTTAAGGACAAAAAGAGTGTTGGTGTAGTAGTGGATATGAGAAGATCGAGGATGATAGAAAATATTATCTCATTAATACACGATAATGCCATAACTATTGATGATTTAGAAGAATTTAGTGATGAATTGAAAGAATGTGTTGATATAATTTTACAAAGATAGAGATTCTAATCTAAATCCGGATTTGTGGGATGAATGTTAGATTTTAATGATTTATTTGAAGATAAAACAAAGTATGGGACGAAACTTAAAACCGATCAATATCAAGAAAATGGTAAAAATATAATTGTGGATCAAGGACAGAATGATATAGCTGGGTATACAAATATGGAGAAAGGTTTATTTACTGATGTTCCCGCAATTATTTTTGGCGATCATACACGGGTAGTCAAGTATATTGATCAGCCGTTCTTTTTGGGAGCAGATGGAACTAAAATACTTAAAAGCAAATACCAAGATGCTAACTATAAATATTTATATTATGCATTAAAATATATAAAAATTCCAAATACTGGTTATAATCGTCATTATAAGTGGTTAAAAGAATTAAAATTCAAATATCCAGCAAAAGAAGAACAAAAACAAATAGTATTTATTTTAGATAAAATAGGATATTTAATTCAAAAAAATAATAGCCAGTTAGAATTGTTAGACGAACTGATCAAAGCCCGATTTGTCGAGATGTTCGGGGAGCCGATTTTAAATGATAAAGGTTGGGAAACAAAAAGATTATTAGAACTTGGCAAATTTAAAAATGGAATGAATTTTAGGATTGGAGAATCCGGTGTAAATATGCATTGTCTTGGTGTTGGTGATTTTAAAGATCGCTTAGAAATTAGCGATATGTCTATGTTGCCTAAGATTTCACTTAACAAAATACCACCAGAAGAAGTAATGCTCAAGAATGGTGATATTGTCTTTGTGAGATCGAATGGCAATAAAATGCTTGTTGGCAGATGTCTGGTCATCTATCCTGGAGATATTCCAACCACATATAGTGGTTTTTGCATTCGTTTTCGTAAAGAAGGCAGATGTGTTGATACAACATATTTAATTCATTTATTGAAAGCAAACTCCATCAGAAGTAAGATAACTGGGCGAGGTGCTAACATTCAAAATCTAAACCAACAGATTCTTGGAGCAGTAAAAATTCCAATACCTCCGATTGAGTTACAACTGGAGTTTAAAAAGTTTATAAAACAGGTCGACAAATCAAGGTAGAGATATACAAGAAGGAGGGGTGAGAAATGACAAATTTTGATTATTTAAAAAGTGAAAAAGAATTTAGTAGTTTTGTTGATATAGCTATTACTGCTGAAAAAATCTTTAATATTGATGTTGGAGCATGTGTTTTGAATTGTCGTAGAGCAGTAGAGATGGCTGTTAAATGGATGTATTCAGTTGATAAGGAATTGGAAGTTCCATATCAAGAAACGTTATATAGTTTAATGCATACTGATGAGTTTAAAGATATTGTTGATAGTGATCTTTGGAAAAGATTGGATTTTATTCGTAAATATGGAAATAATGTTGCTCATACTAATAAGAAAATTACAAAGGATGTTGCTAAAGTTTGTTTGAAAAATCTATTTTATTTTACGGATTTTATTGCATGTTGTTATGGTAAAAATTATGAGGAAAGGTCATATGATGAATCATTATTACAAAGTAATACCAATGTAATTGAAGTTCCTAAATTAGGATATGAAATAGATTTAAAAACATTACTAGAAGAAAATAAAGCATTAAAGGCTAAATTGAGTGAACGAAGGATTGTTCAACAAGAAGATTATATTCCTAAACCTTTGGAATTATCAGAATATAAAACAAGAAAATTATATATTGATTCAATGTTGATCGATGCTGGCTGGGAAGAAGGTAAAGATTGGGACAATGAAGTAGAAGTTAAAGGAATGCCGAATAAAAGCAAAAAAGGATTTATTGACTACGTTTTATATGATGATAGACATGTTCCTTTGGCTATCATTGAAGCGAAAAAAACATGTACCGATCCTTCAAATGGCAAACAGCAGGCCAAATTATATGCAGATATACTTGAAAAACAATATAATAGAAGACCTATTATCTTTTTGACTAATGGCTTTGAAACAAAAATAATTGATGGACAATATCATGAAAGAAAAATAGCAGCTATTTATTCTAAACGAGATTTAGAAAAATTATTTAATTTAAAACGAATGAAATCTCATTTAGATTATGTTTATATCAAAAAAAATATTGTAGATAGATACTATCAAGAAGCTGCTGTCAAGGCAGTATGTGAAGCCTTTGATAAACGAAATAGAAGAAAAGCACTTTTAGTAATGGCTACGGGATCTGGCAAAACAAGGACAGTTATTGCACTAGTTGACGTTTTATTACAAAATGGCTGGATTAAAAATATATTATTTTTAGCTGATCGTAATTCTTTGGTAACACAAGCGAAACGTAGTTTTACCAATTTATTACCTGAATTATCTAATACAAATCTTGTTGAAGAAAAAGACAATTATAATGCCCATGCGGTATTTTCTACTTATCAAACCATGATGGGATGTATTGATTCGGTTAAAAATGAAGGTAAAAAACTATTTACATGTGGTCATTTTGATTTAATCATTTGTGATGAGGCCCATAGATCAATCTATAATAAGTACAAAGATATATTTAATTATTTTGATGGTCTTTTGGTGGGCTTAACAGCAACACCAAAAGCTGAGGTTGGTACAAATACTTATGAAATATTTGGACTAGAAGATGGTGTTCCTACATACGGATATGAGTTAGATCAGGCGGTGAAGGATGATTTTTTGGTTGATTTTTTGTCAGTTGAAACTTCCTTGAAGTTTATTGAAGAGGGTATTAGCTGGGAAGAATTATCTAAAACAGAAAAGGAAGAGTACGAAAATACATTTATTAGTGAAAATGGTATTATACCATCTAAAATTGATTCGTCAGCATTAAATACGTGGGTGTTTAATGAGGATACAATAAAAAAAGTTCTACAAATATTATTCAAAAATGGTTTAAAAATTGAATATGGACAAAAATTAGGGAAAACGATTATTTTTGCTAAAAACCATGATCATGCCAAAAAAATATATGAAGTATTTAATAAGGAATTTCCTCATTTACCTGGGTATGCAATGATAATTGATAATCATATTAACTATGTTCAAAGTGCGATTGATGAATTTTCTGATTCCAATAAATTACCCCAAATTGCGATATCTGTAGATATGTTAGATACAGGAATAGATGTGCCTGAAATTTTAAATCTTGTTTTTTTTAAAAAAGTTTTGAGTAAAGCAAAGTTTTGGCAAATGATAGGTAGAGGAACAAGAAAATGCGCAGGTCTTATAGATGGCGAAGATAAAAATAAATTTTATATATTTGATTTTTGTGGCAATTTTGAATTTTTTAGGATGGATAAAGGAAAGCCTACTGCTAATGCTCTGGCTTTACAGGCTGCTATATTCAAATTGAAATTTCAAATAGCTTATAAGTTACAAGACATTGCTTATCAGATAGAAGAATTAATTGAATGGCGGAAAACGTTGGTTGATGATATGGTAAAAAAAGTAAGAGAATTGAATCGTGAAAGTTTTACTGTTAGACAACATTTGAAATATGTGGATTTATATTCAAATCCTGATAATTATCAATTAATTCCTTATGAAGATATTGAGTTTATTAGCGAAGAATTATTGCCACTTATTTTACCTGATGAGGATGAAATTAACGCTCTTCGTTTTGATGCGTTAATGTATGGAATTGAACTAGCATATTTAGACGGAAAAAAATATACTAAAGCAAGAACAGATTTGATCAAGAAAATTCAAGGAGTTGCTAGTGTAGCGAATATTCCAGAAATAAGAGTTCAAGCAAAATTCATCAATCAAATACTAAATACATCATATTTAGATGATGCAGGTATCAAGGAATTTGAAGAAATTAGAAAAAATATTAGAGATTTAATTAAATATATTCCTGGTAAATTTAGAAAAAAATATAATACCAATTTTGAAGATGATATTTTATCAATGGAATGGCATGAACCTGATTTAGGGTCTGATGAACTGAAAAATTATAAAATTAGATTAGAATTTTATATTAGACAACATGAACAAGATAATCCTGTTATTTTAAAACTAAAAACCAATGTTCCTTTGACAAAAATTGATGTACAAAATTTAGAACATGTTGTTTGGGATGAATTAGGTACAAAAGAGGATTATTATAATGAATATGGTGAAAAACCATTAGGCGAATTTGTTAGAGAAATCGTTG
>NZ_JAGHEW010000386.1 GCF_017889095.1 Thomasclavelia sp.
CCTTTAACGTGGTCTAAAACGACTAATGGTCCATTGATTTCATTTAAACCTACATATTGTAGTGACATAATCATTTTCCTCCTACGCTACAGAATTAATTGCTTCATCAATATCATGATAATAAGTATCTAATTTATCAATATTATCATTAGGAATATCATATTTCATTTTGATCAGCTGATCAAAAATTCCTGTATCAACAATCCGACGAACTACTTTACCTTGATTTACAGCTTCTTTACAACGACGGTTTAAATATAAAATAACTTCCATCATCTTTAACTGTTTTTCCATTGGTACATAAGTATCATCTTTATGGAAAGCGTTTTGCTGTAAATAACCAACACGAACAACTTTAGCAATTTCGATAATTAATTTTTGATCTTCTGGAAGAACGTCAGGTCCCATTAATTGCACGATTTCGTTCAATTTAGCTTCTTCAGCTAAAATATAAGATATTTCTTGACGATCGCTAACAAATTTTGGACTAACATTTTTACTATACCATTTTTCTAGATCATAAACATAATCACTGTAACTTTGCGTCCAGTTGATAGCAAAATAGTGACGCGCATAAGCTAAAGCTTTATCTAACGCCCAGAAACAACGAACGAAACGTTTTGTATTTTGAGTAACTGGTTCGGAAAAGTCAGCCCCTTGAGGAGAAACGGCACCAATGATCGATACCGAACCTTCTTTCCCGTTTAAAGTTTCCATGTAACCAGCACGTTCATAGAATTGTGATAAACGTGATGGTAAGTATGCTGGGAATCCTTCTTCAGCTGGCATTTCTTCCAAACGACCAGAAATTTCCCGTAATGCTTCAGCCCATCTTGAAGTCGAATCGGCCATGATAGCTACGTGGTATCCCATATCACGATAATATTCAGCTAAAGTAATCCCGGTATAAATACTAGCTTCTCTGGCTGCTACTGGCATATTTGAAGTATTGGCAATCAATACCGTACGATCAGTTAATGGTTTACCACTTTTAGGGTCGATCAATTCACTAAATTCTTCAAGAACTTGAGTCATTTCGTTACCACGTTCACCACAACCAACATAAACGATTATATCGGCATCACACCATTTAGCAATCTGGTGCTGGGTCATGGTTTTTCCTGTACCAAATCCACCTGGGATCGCGGCTGTTCCCCCTTTAGCAATCGGGAATAAAGTATCGATAACTCTTTGTCCAGTTACTAATGGAATACTGATTGGTAAACGTTTAGCAGTTGGACGAGCTTGTTTAATTGGCCATTTTTGAGTTAAAGTACATTCGATGATCTTACCTTGATCATCTTCAATTTTCATGATTGTATCATTAATTGTATACTTACCATCGTTTACTACTTCAACAACTTTTCCACTTAATAAAGGACTAACCATACATTTATGAACGATTAAATCAGTTTCCGGTACAGTAGCATAAATATCGCCACCTTTAACATAATCACCTGGTTTAACAGTTACCGTTACATCCCATTTTTTATTTATATCCAAAGAATCAACGTTACTTCCAGCTTGGATAAAAGCACCTGATTGTTCTTCCAAGGCTTTTAACGGACGTTCGATCCCATCAAAAATATTTCTTAAAATTCCAGGGCCCAATGTTGCACAAATTGGTGATCCAGTTGAAACAACTGGTTCACCTGGTTTTAGACCAGTAGTAGTTTCATATACCTGGATAGTGGTAAATTCTTTAGAAATCGAAATTACTTCACCCATCAATGAATCATTACCGACATACACCATTTCTAACATTGAAAAAGATACTGTATCTTTTACTTTGACAACGGGTCCATTGATTGAATAAATTACATTATTGCTCATATTTAACCCCCTGTTTTATTTTATCATTAAGCCTGATGTTTTATAGAACCAGTCTTTTTGATTCTCTAAAGCAAAGTCTAACGATTCATCAATAACAACATTAGTTGCTTTATTTTCAATAATAAAACCACCAATTTTAATTTGACTGCTTTCTTTAACTTCTAAAGCAGTTCCATAGGCTTTAATCAAGGCATCTTGATATTTAAGATCATCGTTTCGTAAATACAAGGTTGAACTTTCCATTTGATAATCTTTACCAATTTTGCTCATATGATTAATTAGATAATCATAATATTCATCACTATTTACAAAAGCAACTAATTTATCTTTAGCCTGATTAAAAATATCAGCTACATATTCGTCTCTTTTTTCCACTAAGGATCTTGTTTTTTCTTCTTGTGACATAGAAGCTTCCACACTAGCACTAGATGAAATTTCTGCCAATTCTTTATCTAGTAAAGCATCAGCATCTTTTTTAGCTTCTGCTTTAATTTGAGCATCAATTTCTGCTTCTATTTTTTTTGCTTCGGCTAAGATTTCTTCTTCTTCCTTGCTTGCAAGCCTTTCAATTTCTTCTTTCATATAAAGAAATACTTGTTCTTTCTTTTCCATAGCATTCCCCTTCTATAACTTCACACCAATTGCCTCAGATACATAACGGTCAATCGTTTCTCCAATCATTGAATCACCATGACGATCTGGTATTTCCACAAGCAATGGTTTTTGTTGTTTTAACTTAATTTCGGAGATAATATCCGGCGCTAATTCAATTAATTTAGTAGTAATCAAGATGATTCCAATTGAATCATCTTTTAACTTCGATTCTAGTAATTCTAAAAACTCCCGTCTTTTATGAACTACTTCACCTTCAATTCCTACTAAACGAAGACCAATTTGCGTATCGATATTATCACTAATACAATAAAATCGCATAATGATCACATTCTTTCAATTAAAGATTGTTGATAATTAAGATTGAAATTAATAAACCGTAGATAGCTACCCCTTCACCTAAGGCAACGAAGATCAATGATTTACCAAAGTTCTTTTCATTTTCAGAGAATGCTCCAATTGCAGCAGGTGCAGCAGCAGCAACAGCGATCCCAGCTCCTAATGCTGATAAACCTGTAGCTAAAGCAGCAGCTAAGAATCCTAAACCTTGAGCAATTGTTCCTGTAATTGAAGCCGCTTCAGCAGCGTGTACTCCATTAGTAGCTGCCGCTAAATATAATGATAAACAAACAGCTCCGGCAAATCCGGCAATATGTGTTGCTAGTCTGATTTTTGCAGATTTAACACTTGTTTTTCCTTTAAATACTGAAATTAATGGTAATGATAATAAAATAACTACTAATGCTGGTAAAATAAATTCTAAAACTGTCATAATGACTTCCTCCTCAACTTTTAATC
>NZ_JAGHEW010000005.1 GCF_017889095.1 Thomasclavelia sp.
CTAATTTTTGCTGATTTAACACTTACTTTTCCTTTAAATACTGAAATTAATGGTAATGATAATAAAATAACTACTAATGCTGGTAAAATAAATTCTAAAACTGTCATAATGACTTCCTCCTCAACTTTTAATCCTCTTTAATAGTTCTAAATGGAATTCCGTTTCCTTCATAATATCTACTAAACATTTCGTAGAACTCTAAACGAAGTACTTGAATTCCCACAATTAGTCCTTCAAGACACATTACAAACACGTTACCAATAACGATAACAATGTACTCACCAACGCCTCCAACCATTCCCGCTAGAGTATATACAACCAGCATCATTCCGGCATGAGATAAAACGAATCCCCCAACCCGTAAAAATGACATGGTGTTAGTGATAAATGATAAAACAACTTCGAATAATTCAAAGAATCCTTCTACAAAAAACGCCCCGAATCCATTAGGAAACATTTTTTCATTTTCTTCAAATTTTCGAATCAATGGTTCCTTTAAGAAAATTAATAGTAAAGGAACAACAATTAAGATAAGCACATAAACTATGTTTACAAATCCTAATCCTAAAAACATATTTATAACTAATCCTAAAATCGAAATATAGAAGATTAGTCCACTTAATCCATTTTGACTTAATAAGGCTTCGCCTAAATTCTTTTTCTTAAAATTCAAAATAACATTGAATCCCATTGAAATAATAATCAAAATAATTCCTAAACAAATTGCTGCAATCAATAACGTCATCGTATTATCCGGTGACATCGCATTAAACATCGGTATTAAAATTTCTTCACTACCAAATACCGAACCAAAAACCACCCCAAAAAGCATACTTGAAATACCTAAACGCATTCCCACAGCTCCTAAACGCAGTTTAAACTGTTTATAAGCAATGAAGCCAACAATTGATAAAATAGCCCCTTGACCAACATCACCAAACATGATTCCAAATAATAATGTATATGACAAAGCCACTAACATCGTTGGATCAGCATCGTTATATTTAGGTACCCCATACATTTCCACAAACATTCTAAACGGTTTTGAAAACCAGTTATTTTTAAGTAATGTTGGCGGATCTAAACGAACATCGCTATTAGCCGGTTTATCATCGACATAAACATTTCCAATTTGCTCAAAATCAGCTTTAAATTGTTTAGCTTTTTTAGTTGGAACAAATCCATTAACCGATAACCGGTCCCCAATTACAACAACATATTTTTGCATGATTGCTACATCATTTAAATGCTTAGCAATCGTATAAATTTCGTTTAACTTATTAGCATCATCACTAAATAGCTTTTCAATTCTACCCTTTAATTTAATACTGTGTTCTTTGGCTACTCGAGCTTCTTCTTCAATTTCACCGATTGCCAGTTCGGGCGAACCATGAACGAAATTAGGAATATGAATTCTTTCAAAATATAATGATGAAAAGACATTATCAACTTCAGGAGCATCGCCTGGAGTAGTGATATACATACACCAAATATAATGTCCATCGTTTTCAAATTCTTTGAAAACAAACGGTAACGATTCATAATAATCCAACTTATTAACATTATTAACCGGAATCTTACCAAATCTAATTTTTAAATACTCGCAACTAAATAAATCATCAAAATCAACATCAATATCAGCTACGTGTTGAAGCTGAATAATTGCTTCCTGGTTTTCAACGATCATAGCTTCTAGCTGAACTCTAACTGCATCGATCCTTTCAACATCAAGCAATAAATCATCTAAGTATTCTTTGACTCCTAAAACATTGATCTGATTATTCTTGACAGGGACCTCTTTTAACTCAAATTGATACTTACTTGCTGCATCACTTAGTCTTACTAAGATCTCCTCATATAAATTATCTTGATTATAAACACTAAGACCAGTAACTGAATCAATAAATTTTGTTGCCAGTTCTGGATGAAAGTCATCATGTTCAAATAGTTTCAACAGGACTTCATTATAATGTTCTTTATCAAAATTGATACTGAGCAGATCTAATTTAGTAATCGCCATTATACCCCTCCTCTACACTTTAATTGATTTGCGCATCACCTTTTTAACGATCAACAGTACAACTATTAATCCAATCCAGACTGCCACGCCAAATAGTAGAGTATGAACTATATGAATCGGCATTACTAATAGTGGTGTATACGCCTGCATTTGATAGAACACAGTTCCATAAAATAAACCACCTAATAAAACTGCAAAACCAACCCATTTAAGAATTTGACCAAATTTATTGGTCTTTTTAATTGTCATTAAAAATCCAAGGACAATCAACAACAATCCAACTCCAATATCACCAAGACAAATAGCTCCAATCACTAGCGTTATAATTGCCACAAACGCTGATGGATCAAAGCGATCTCCAGTCTGAATAGACAAAATATTTCTAAAAGGCTCCGTTAACCAATTATTTTTAGTTAATACTGGGGCAACAATATTTCTATTTTCATAAATATCTTTAGGAAGTTCAATAACTTTTACACTATCAACATCACTAAATCTATTTCTTATTTCATCTATATCTAAACTTGTAAAAAGATAAATAGCTGCTTTATGTGAAAAATCAACTACATAACAACATTTATCATAAAGTTTTTTCAAGTTATAAACTCTAGTAAGCATTTCTTGTAACTGACTAGCGTATTCATTTTTTACATCTTCTAGTTTAACTTCCATTTTATTGATATATTTTTTCATTGCTGCGCTTTCTTCTTCAAGTTCACTAATTGCTTCTTCAATTTTACCATGAGCAAAATCAGGTAATTCAACTGTTTCAAATGACATCGAAGAAAAAGCATTATCAATTTCATAAATATTTTTAGTTAAACCAACATATACAACCCATACATATCTTGAATTACGACTTAATTCTTTAAAAATAAACTCATAATCACGATAATATTTTATTTTATCAAACTCCGCGATTGGCATCCTTCCAAACCGACAAGCAATATATTTAGTGTTTTTAACATCATCAACACTAATGTCAGATTCTTGGATATGTTTCAATAAAGCAATCGCCTGATCGTTTTCTTCTTTTTCTTTGACAATATTATCTTTGATATCAACAATATTATCAATTTTTTCATCAATTTCTGCAATCAAATTATTTATCAAATGAACGTTAACTTCTTTATATTCATTATCTTGAATATTACTACTAATTTGTAAACGATCTAAAATATGATAAAGTCCATCAAGAGTATCATTATAAGGATTATTTGCATCCATCACTGACACCCCTTTAACATTATTGACTATCTTTTTAGAATCTTGAGGAAACATCTCATCTTGATATTCTGTCATTTTGATCAACATTTTAATTAAATCTTTTGGTTCAAAAGAAATATTAAAGAAATGTGTTTTTATAATTGCCATAAATAATGCCCTCCTAAGCGTAAATCAACGTTTCTTCAATGTTTGATGCCTCACGACCATATCTAATTCCTTCAATGATATGTTTTAAATTCGCAATTTCTACTTTTTGAAGGATCGTGTAAGTCAAATAAACAAGTGGGGCATTTCCCGAAAAACGCATATGTCTTTTTGCAATATTGTATTTAACTTCTTCAATATAATATTCAATATACGGATAATCGTGATCACCTAAATACACTTGATATTTTGACTCCGCTAACAATTTAGCCATCTCTTTAGCATCACGTGCTGCAATTAAGTTATCATACATTCTTCGAGGAATCCGTGAAGATTCGAGAAACAGCGAATTACGAATCGTTTCTTCAGATTCATTAAAATATTTTTTATACCGATAAATCTTAGTAATATTTGCTAGCTCAATTGAAGTATTAATCAAATCAAGCAGTTCTCTTTGTTCACGACCTTTAAAATTACTTTTAATTAAATTTTCGTATGTTTGATAAAATAAAGATTTTAACTTTCTTTCTAATGCATTAATATCAATTGGTGCAGTAAAATCAAAATCAGCTAAGATTTTGTAATAACGCGTACCTCTTAAATAAGTAATTAAATCTTTATAATTATCAACATTGATCAAGCCATAAATATTAAAACTTAACTTACTTGCCAAATAATCAGGAATTTCCAAAGTAAAGCTTGCCTGATCCTTTTCTTTGATACTAATAATTTTATCAACGATTAGCTCAACTTCAACTGCAACAACTTCCTGACGATAAAAATCCAGATTTTTAGTTGGTGCATATTTTAATAATCGGGCACAACGAGCAAAATATTCTTTATTCAAAGCCGCTTCTAATTGGCGGCGATGAACATTACGAACATTAATATCTTTTAACGAATCACTATAATTAGTTTGCGTTTTTAAATAAGTGACCATATCACCAAGTGTTTGTTTTCGACATAGCTCACTATAAGCTTCTTCACTTAAACGATTACCATACATCGCTTTTGCTTTCGCACATAAAGCATTTGACGATAAAGCCATTTTTATCACCTCTTACTTTAAACATCTAGTGACAATGTCACTTACCCAGCGTTCTTTATTTTCGTTATATAATTTTTCTAATTTAACTAAACGATCTTGATAACTTTGTTCTAGAAGTTTCGCATCAGCTTCGTTTTGATTAACTAACTGTTCTTTATGTTCCTTAATTTTCTGCTTTTGTTCCAAAACAAAACTATCATAAATTTCTTTTCTTTTAGCACTCATATTTGCTTTAATATCAAGTTTTTTAGCCTTTGCAGCTTTAACTCGTTCAACGCATTGACGGTCAACGTCTACTAGTCTTTGAATTACATCATCCATAACATAATCCCCCTTTACTTGTGTCTAGTATACTCCGAAATTTTAAAAATGCAACGTTAATAATTAACCAAAATTAAAAAAATTCTTAAATTTTATTAATCTCATTTTTAAAATAAAAATACCGGTTTTTTTATTTTAAAACATCAATTTTATCTATTTGATTTTGATAAGCAAATATTTATATTGAATATTCAATCTTTTTTTTCTTAACGCTAAATTCAGGTTTCATTTTAATTAAGATAAACAATAAATCCATTTAATAGCATTTATCTATTACTACTTTAACCAATATCCTGATAATTTAATCATAGATAACAAATTATTGGCAATTTTATTTGAGAGTAAAGATAACTTGTGCTAAAGTATTATTTAGTGAGGTTATAAATATGATAAAAGAAAGAATAAAACAGTTACAAGAATTAATGAAAGCAAACGGAATTGATCTTTATATCATTCCTACTAGTGATTATCATCAAAGTGAATATGTTGGTGAATATTTTAGTGGCCGTAAATACATGTCTGGATTTACGGGTTCAGCTGGTACTTTAATTGTCGGTTTAGATGAAGTAAGATTATGGGTCGATGGCCGCTATCATATCCAAGGGGAAAAACAAACCGCCAATACTGGTATCAAATTAATGAAAATGGGATTAGATGGTGTTATTTCAATCAATGAGTATCTAGACCAAAATAAAGATAAAACAGTTGGTTTTGACGGTCGAGTAATGTCTGCTGCAGAAGTTAAAAATATCCAAAACAAAATTATTAGTGATGTTGATTTAGTAGCTAAAATTTGGCATGACCGCCCTGAAATCAGTCACGAACCAGCATTTATCTATGAAGAAAAATATTGTGGAGAATCTAGAACTTCTAAATTACAACGATTACAAGAAGCAATGAATGACTGTGATCATCATATTATTACAAGCTTAGATGATATTGTCTGGTTATTTAATTTACGCGGTAACGATGTTCCTTGTAATCCCGTTATCTTAGCCTATGCCTTGATTAATAAAAATGATGCTTATTTATATGTTCAAGATCAAGTTATAGATGCAAAAGTAGAAGCTATTTTAAAACGTGATAGTATTTATATTAAAGGATATAATGATATCTATGAAGATGTCAAAAAATTAACAGGTAAAGTTTTACTAGATCCACAAATCGTTAATTATGAAATCTATCGTAATTTAAACTGTGAAATTGTAGCTAGTGAAAATCCAACCCAGATGTTCAAAGCTATTAAAAACGAAACCGAAATCAAAGCAACTAAAAATGCTCATTTAAAAGATGGTGTAGCGGTAACTAAATTCATGCACTGGCTAAAAACTAATGTTGGTAAAATTGAAATGGATGAAGTAAGTATTTCTGATAAACTAGCAGCTTTTAGAAAAGAACAGCGTGATTTTTATGATCTAAGCTTTGATACTATTTGTGCTTATAAAGAAAACGCTGCTTTAATGCATTATAAAGCAAGCCCTGAAAACTGCTTAAAAGTTACTAATGAAGGCATGTTACTAATCGACTCTGGTGGTCAATATTTTGATGGTACTACTGATATTACTAGAACTTTTGTCCTAGGTAAAATTACTAATCAAGAACGTCGTGATTTCACAGTTGCTTTAAAAGCAATGTTGCGTTTACAAGACGCTCATTTTCTTGCGGGAACTACCGGTCCTAATTTAGATTTATTAGCTCGTGAAATTGTTTATAAATATAATCTTGACTATCGCTGCGGTACTGGTCATGGTGTCGGTCAATTCTTAAATGTTCATGAAGGGCCTAATGGCTTTAGACCACATGATCGCCCTGGATTTGCGAAAATGTGTGCTTTCAAACCAGGAATGATCACCACTGATGAACCAGGTATCTACGTTGAAAACAGCCATGGTGTTCGCCATGAAAATGAATTATTATGTGTAGAAGTTACTAATAATGAATATGGTCAATTTTTAAAATTTGAACCAATCACTTATGTTCCTTTTGATTTAGATGGTTTAGATCTTGATTTATTATCCAATCATGAAATTAAACAATTAAACGAATATCAACAATTAGTATTTGATCAAGTTGCTCCATATCTAACTAATGAAGAACGAAGTTGGTTACAAGCTAACTTATTAATTAAAGAATAAAACAAAAAAAGCTCGCTTTGAGCTTTTTTCTTTACTATTTATTTTAAACTATTACCAAAATATATTTATTTAATATTTTTAACATGATTTTTTAAATACTCAAAATACTTTTTATCATCATTACCCTTTTCATCGGGTTCAAATATTTCTTTTCCAGCCAACATATAAGCTCTAAGTAAATATTCAAGAGCATTTTTTTCATTCCCAATTTCTAAACAACACTCACCCAAGCGCATCATAACAAAAGGATTTTTATATCCGACACCACTTAAATTACCCCTTGCTTTATCAAAATACTCATAGGCTTTTTTATATTGATGTCTTTGAAAATAAATATCACCAATAGCTGTTAAAAAATAGACAGCTTCACTATAAAACTGTTGTGGCTTAGGAATTAAGGTTAAAGCTTCTTTCCATAATTGTAAAGCTTGTTCATATTCTTCTTTAGTTTCAAGCTGATTACCTATTTTGGCTAATTCATTTAACTTTGCTTTTATTATTGGTGTTAATTCATCAAAGTTTTCTTCATTTTCTACTTTTGCAATCATATTCACCTCTTACAAATTTAAATTATTTCCATAGCCATATTTAATTAAATTTTTCTTATTGGAAAATATAAATAGTTTTTCTCCGTTACTGGATCAGTATATTCATGAACAGCTCCAACTAAAGAAAGATTATCTTTATTTAATTGTTTAATCGTTTTTTTAAATGCGCCATCATGGTTTTCAACAACAATATATTCATAACTAGGAATTATCCATTTTGTCCAGCCATCGGGTGCCTTAGCATTATCATCGCACTCTACTCCAGCTAGATACAATCCTTTACTAAAATCATCTTCCCACGGTTTAAATGAACGTGAAAAATCAGACATAGCACCCCATATTCCTACAATATTACCATTTGCATCTTTTTTTGTTAAAGCGGCTACTTCATCAAAATGACTATTAGCATCAATCCATAATTTCTGGATAAATCCATCACCATCTAACGTTGACCCCTCTTTACCAATAACCACAAATTCTTTCTTGATTATCTTATACATCTTATCCCTCACAAAATTTAAATATTATGCTTTAGTAATAATACATTGTTTCTTATAAAAAGATATTCCATAACCTAATACTTCAGGATATCCCAGTTTTAAAAAGTCTTTTGAATACTGTTTTTCTTTTATCTGTTTAGCTGCTTTTTGACTATCCTTAATAAGATTTCCAATTCCACTACTATGTTTACATTCTAAGATAATACATGGCCTTGTAAATCTTCTTGGTCTAGAATATAACATTACTGCATCATTTAAGACATCTTCAATTAACATTGTTTTATCAACATAATAATAATCATAATCAATTAATTCTTTAAAATTTTCAATGCCCATACATATCCGCTTCACGATCATCTTTCCTTTCGCTTTAATTACTTTTATTATATCATAGCTATATTTAAAAGTCATTTTATGGAAAAATAACTATTTTATCAAAATTTTCAATATAATCTTTACTTCCTTTAAAAAACAAAAAAAGCTCGTTTGAGCTTTTATTTGCTTACTATTATTAAAATATATGTTACGACA
>NZ_JAGHEW010000387.1 GCF_017889095.1 Thomasclavelia sp.
GGTATAATGGTGATACAATTAATATGTCGGGTCCGGCAACTACAGTTTTTGAAGGAACGATAGAAATTTAATAAAGGAGTAAAGAAATGTTAAATTGTGCTGAAGAAATTATTAAATATATTGGTGATGCTAAAAAACAAACACCAGTAAAAGTTTATTTAAAAGGAAATGATTTACCAGAAACAAATGAATTTAAGATTTTTGGAACTAGTGAAAGTCGCGTTTGTATTGGTGATCTAGATGCAATTAGAAAATATATGGATGACAATAAAGATAAAATTACAGATTCTTATTTAGAACAAGATCGTCGTAATAGTGCCATTCCATTATTAGACATGACTAATATTAATGCTAGAATTGAACCAGGATGTTTTATTCGTGAACATGTAACTATTGGTGATAATGCTGTTATTATGATGGGTGCTGTTATTAATATTGGTGTTAAAATCGGTGAAGGAACAATGATTGATATGGGTGCTGTTTTAGGTGGCCGTGTTGAAGTAGGAAAACGTTGTCATGTTGGTGCTGGAGCAGTGTTGGCAGGTGTTATTGAACCACCTAGTGCCACTCCAGTAGTCCTTGAAGATGATGTTTTAATTGGTGCTAATGCTGTTGTTATCGAAGGAGTTCGTATTGGTAAAGGTGCTGTTGTTGGAGCCGGATCAATTGTAACTGAAGATGTTCCAGCTGGTGCTGTTGTAGTTGGAAATCCAGCTCGAATTATCAAAGAGAAAAAAGATGAAAAAACAGAAAGTAAGACTCAATTAATGGATGATTTAAGAAAGATCTAGGTGATAACATGGATCTTTTAAAACAATTAACTAAATGGCGCCGGGATCTTCATCAAATCCCGGAGCTAGGATTACAAGAGTTTAAAACTTCTAAATATCTTAAAGAACAGTTAGAAAAAATGGGCTATCAGCCAATTTCGGTGTTAGAAACAGGAATATTGGTATATCTTGACTGTAACAAAGATAAAACTTTAGCTTTTCGTAGTGACATGGATGCTTTAAAAATAGGTGAACAAACTGGCTGTGATTTTGCTTCAAAACATCAAGGCTATATGCATGCTTGTGGTCATGATGGACACATGGCAGCTTTATTAGGACTAGCTAAAAAGTTAGCAGAATCATCAAAACAGTTTGATCATAATATTTTATTGATTTTCCAACCAGCTGAAGAATCACCAGGTGGTGCCAAGCTGATTTGTGAAGCTGGAGTTTTGAAAAAATATCATGTAAAAGCTATTTTTGGATTACATTTAATGCCTTCAATCGAAGCTGGTAAGATTGCTTGTCGACCAGGACCGTTGATGGCACAAAATGGTGAATTAGATGTTACGGTTACTGGAAAAAGTGCTCATGCAGGGTTGTATCATTTAGGAATTGATTCAATCATGATTGCTAGTTCTTTGATTTGCCAATATCAAAACATTTTAACCCGAGTAATTGCACCAGTTGAAAGCTGTGTTATTAATATTGGTGAAATTCAAGGGGGAACAGTTAGAAATATCGTGGCTGATCAAACGGTATTTAAAGGAACTGTTCGTACTTATAGTGAAGCTGTTTTTAAAAAGATTACGGATACGATGGAAGCTTTAAATCAGGGGATGGAAGCTGCTTATGGCTGCAAGATTGATTTTAGCTTTCCACCAATGTATCCACCAGTTTTAAATGATTATGATTTATATCGTCAGTTTGTTGAATTGACTGGTGATAATTATGAAGAATTAAAAGAACCGCTGATGTTGGCTGAGGATTTTGCTTTTTATCAGCGTGATGTACCGGGTATATTCTTTTATGTTGGTACTAAAACTAACCAATATCAAAGTGGTTTACATACGGAAACATTTAATTTTGATGAGGATGTTTTATTGCAGGCTGTTGAATTGTATTATCAACTGGCTTGCAAGATTAAATTGGGGGAATAAACAATGACATATTATGATAGAGCAAAACAAGCTTTTATGAATGCTTATGGCAGATTTGATGTTACTTTTGATCATGGTAAAGGGGTATATTTATATGATACTAATGGGAAAAAGTATTTAGATTTTTATTCAGGTATTGGGGTTAATTCTTTTGGATATGATTATCCACCATATTGCAAAGCTTTAACTGATCAAATTCATCGGGTTATGCATGTTTCTAACTACTTTAATACAGTTGAAACAATTGAAGCAGCCGAAGCAGTAATTAAAGCAACTAAATTAGATCAAGTTTTCTTTACTAATAGTGGTACAGAAGCTACTGAAGGTGCTTTGAAACTAGCTAGAAAATATTATTATGAAAAACATGGTAAAGCTGATAGTGAAATTATTAGTTTGAAACATTCATTCCATGGACGTTCAACGGGTTCAGTTACTTTAACTGGAAATCCAAATTATCAAAAAGCTTTTGGACCATTGATTGCTGGAGTAAAATACGGTGATATCAATGATCTAGAATCTGTAAAAAAATTAATTACACCACAAACGGCAGCCATCATTGTTGAACCAGTTCAAGGTGAAGGTGGCGTATATGTTTGTACTAAAGAATTTTTAACAGGGATTAGACAGTTATGTGATGAACACGATATTGTGATGATCTTAGATGAAGTTCAATGCGGTATGGGTAGAACGGGTACGATCATGACTTATTTCCAATATGATCTAATGCCAGACATTGTTTGCTTAGCCAAAGGAATTGGAGCTGGTTTTCCAATCGGTGCCTTTGTTGCTAACAAAAAAGTTGGCGATGCCATGAAACCAGGTGATCATGGATCTACTTATGGTGGAAATCCAATGGCAGGACAGGCTTGTAAGACCGTATTTAAAATTCTTGAAGAAGAAAATATGTTGGAACACGTTCAACAGATAAGTAAATATTTGCATCAGCAATTAGATCTTCTAGTTGAAAAATATGACTTTATCAAAGAAAAACGTGGGTTAGGTTTAATGATTGGTTTAGAATTTGATCATCCAGTTAAACCATATATTCAAAAAATGCTTGATAACGGATTGATTATGGTAACTGCCGGAACTAACGTTATTAGAATGTTACCACCGTTTATTATTGATGAAAAAGCTGTTGATGAAATGATTAGTATTTTAGAAGCAGTAATTAATGAAATTAATGCTTAGATTTAGATAAAAATAATTATTGAGCTCAATTCTTAATTGATTAGGAATTGAGCTTTTTATTTTCAATAAATAATAAAGATGGTGTTGATAAATTATTATTTTGATGAAAAGTTGTTTGAAACAAAAAATATCCAATTGATAGTTATATGAATTGAGGTTATATAGTGGTTATTTTTAATATTTTTGAATTAAAAAAATCCCCAAAACCAGTCTTTATGAAATTTAACCAATTTTTTTTATTATATAATTATATAAGACTGGAGGTAACATTATGACAAATAAAAATATCTTGCAAATTAAAACCTTGGGTAATCTATCAATTTCTAGAGGTAAAGCAGTATTTCCACCAGAAAAAAGACGAAGTGTGCAAATAGAATTATTGGTCATATTTTTAATCATGAATCGTAATTATACGATTACTAACCAGCAAATAATGGATTTTTTATGGCCTGATGGAAATGCTGATAAGCCAGAAGGAGCACTTAGAAATTTGGTTTATCGTTCTCGAAAAGAGTTTAAGGCACTGCTTAAAGATGTAAACATTATTAAGTCAAAAGGGCATAGTTATTTTTGGAATCTTGAGGTTGAATGCCAAGTTGATTATGATGAATTGCTTAAAATATGCAATAAAATTGAAAGGGAAACTGATTTATATCGTAAATATGAGTTATGTTTAGAAATGTTGCAGTGTTATCATGGTGAATTTTTACCAGAGTTTAATTATAATGACTGGATTATTCAAATGAATAACACTTTAGAACGTAATTGTTTAGAAAGTTTATTAAATACGATTGGTGAGTTAGCTAAACATAATTTATATGAAGAAGTATTAAAAATCTGCAATCATCCTAATTGTCAAAAAATCATGGATACTCGGATCTATGAGATGAAACTTTATGCATTTTATATGACTAAAAAAATAGACCAGGCATTACATTTCTATCGCCAGACAGTTGACTATTATTATAGTAAATATGGAGTTGAGGTATCACAAAGATTTAAAGAAATTTATCGGATGATTATTGATACTTCATCACCTAGTCAAATAAATGTCGAGGAACTAGAAAGAAATTTGTCGATTGAAGATGCTAGTGAACGAACATTCTATTGTGATTTTGATGTTTTTAAAAATATTTATCAAATCAATGTTCGCTCCGCTAAAAGAACATTAAAAGCCCGTGTTTTAGCGTTATTGACGATAGTTGATCAAACTAATAGCTTAACGGAAAAAGAGATTATTCAAGAAGCAGAAATCTTAAAAAGTGTAATTGCTCATAGTTTACGCAAAAATGATGTTTTTTCGAAGTTTAATATGACTCAATACTCATTGATTTTAGCTTCACCAAATGAAGAAGGTGCCAAGATTGCAATTGATCGAATTGTTGGTCGTTATAACGAAAGGAAAAAGCATTCGGAAGTTTATTTGTCTAGTGAATTGAAAAAAATCAGATAGGGAGGGGATTTAGATGAGCTTTTTAAAGTCGGTTTTAAAGAAATTTAAGAAATTTAAAAGAATATCAATCTTAGCATTAGTTGTAACGATGGTTATCAGTTTACTTAATGCTGGTCCAACAATTGGTGCTGATGAAACTGTAAATGCCAATATTACTTTTACATCACAAATTGTTGAACAAATAAACGGATCATATATTGAAACTGAAGATGTTCAATCGGGTGAGCCGTTTTTCTTAGCCATTGGCTATACAATTTCAGCCAGTGGTGAAACATCTAAATACACTAACTGTACCTTAACGATAACTTTACCAAAGAATGTATCGTTTATAGGTGATACTAGTGATATTAGTAAAACAGCATTTGATTCATATACCTTGGAAACTAAAC
Organism: Thomasclavelia sp.; assembly: GCF_017889095.1. Classification (GTDB taxonomy): domain Bacteria; phylum Bacillota_I; class Bacilli_A; order Erysipelotrichales; family Coprobacillaceae; genus Thomasclavelia. Next base: position 4,964 of record NZ_JAGHEW010000387.1, read on the forward strand.
TTGGATCTCAAGTTTTATCAATTAAAGCAAATGAATTAGTTCCAGGTCAAACGGGAACTTTATATTTGAAAATGAATTTTGATAATATGAAGACTCCTGACGGTTCAACAGCTAATTTTACTGGAATGTCTTTAACTGGTTCAGTAGTAACTGGTTCAAGTAGTCCTAATATTAATCCAGTAAGTGTTCCTAATGCGGCTATAACGGCGATTGCAAATCAGTCATGGACTGTAAATAAAGATATTGTCAAACAAAATAGTCAAGATTATTCAATTAATACTATTGATGGTAAACAATATTATAGCGTTGATTATCGCTTAATAGCTGCACCTGGTACAAACATAACTGATATTGGCAATAATTACGGTCGTTTAAACTGTACTTATAAAGATGAACAGGGAAATACTGCTGAAGGATTCATGCTGGTTGATACATTACCTGTCGCTCCTGTAGCTAATGGTGGTGCTACTAATATTTCAATTTATAAAGGAAGTAATAAAACAGAAGCCAATAAGCTAAAAGAAGGGCAAGATTATCAGTTAGTTTTAAATGATGATGGCTCAGTTAAAGCAATTAGAATTAATTATGCTAGTACGTATAGTGATATAAAAAACGATTATACAACTAGCTATGTACCTGATGATGCTCATGTTTTAACTACTTATACGATCAATGCAAATTATAGCTATGATGCCTATCGGGTTCTTCCTGCAGACGAAGATAGATTATTGCCATATCGATTAGATAATAAAGCCGAGATTAATTATTTGCCTTTAGGTGAAAGTACTTATCGAGAAAGTCAGGATAGTGCTTCAATAAATGTTGGCTGGGTTGATGATAATGCCCCAGTAACTGATCTTACAGTTACTAAGTATCTAACTGTTAAAAATGATGATAAATTTAATCTAGAAGAAAAATTTGTTTTTGATCAAGAAAAGCAGGATCTATATTATAAATACAATAATGCAAGAATATCTTTTGGTTTATATAAAGATGAAACATGTACGATACCAGCAGTTGATTTTGATGGTAATACTGTTGGAAATATGACTAGATTAGATGAAAATGGTCAAGTAATTTTTAAAAATATAAATGAAGGAACATATTATTTAAAAGAAGATGTCAGTAATTTACCATTTGTCGGTGATGGTGTAGATACTGCTAATGGTCAAACTGTCTATCGTGTAGAAATAAAAAATGAAAATAAACAGGCAGTTGTTTATTTAGAAGGTAACAAAGTAACTGATGGAAAATTAGATATTAACAATATTAATACTGATAATGGTTTTGGTTATGTTGCTTTTAATAAAGTAGGTACTAGTGCTACCAGCAGTAATTCAGGACCATTGGAAGGTGTTAAATTTAAACTAACTAATAAAGCTGATTCAAGTAAAGTTTATGAAACTGTTTCTGATAAAAATGGATTAGTTTTATTTGAAGGAATTCCAGCTGGTAATTATATAGTCGAAGAAGATTTTACTAGTGGCGAATATGATAAGCCAGCTAAATCTAGCTTTGATGTAACGGTAAAAGCTAATCACGTAAACTATCCTGAAGGAATGGAAAAAGACAGTAATGGAATACCACGTTTGGTCAATAGTTCTTCTAAAGGAAAATTGATTATTTATAAAGTAGATCAAGCTAATGAAGATACCAGATTAGATGGTGCAGTATTTAATGTTTATGGACCTTATGATAGTGAAACGGCAGCTAAAGATGCGATAAGCAGTAATAATTTGATTAATCAATTTACTTTAAATGGTAATGAAGAATCACCAGCATTAAATCAGGGATATTATGTTTATCAAGAAACTAAAGCACCTGAAGGTTATAAATTAGAAAGTGATTGTCATATTGTTAGTCTAAAAACCCAAACATTAAATAAAGTAACAGTAAAAAATGAAGCTTTAGGTAAATTAAGAATTCTAAAAAAAGGTGCTCTTAGTGTAAATGGTCAAGAAACTGGTTTACAAGTAAATATACCAGGGGCTAGTTTTTATATTTGCAAAAATGAAAGCGCTACCGAACTAGTGAATGATGAAAATGGTAATCCAATTGTAATTACTTCAACTAATTCTGTAAATAGTGAATATAATTCAAATGTTGTTTCTTTACCAGAAGGAACATATTATCTAAAAGAATTTGCAGTTCCTGATGGTTATCAATTATCAACTGAAGTGATTAAAGTAACCGTTTCATCAGGTAATACTACAACGCAAAAAATCGTTAATAAAACAGATCAGTTTGGATATTTACAAGTAACTAAACGTGATTCTAAAACTAATGAACCAATTAGTAATGTTTCCTTTGATGTTTATAACAGCAATAATCAATTAGTAGAAACAATAACTACTAATTCTTTAGGGATGACTCAAACTAGTTTTTTACCAGCCGGTAATTATTATTTAAAAGAAAAAGCGGGAACTAGTTTAAATAATTATGTAGTAAAAACTGAAAATATCGATTTTACGATTACAAACAATAAGGTTACTAATTTAGAAGTAAAAAATGATCATTTAGTTAACTATCGCTTTAAAAAAGTATCTTCACTTAATGAAAAGACAACATTAAGTGGTGTTGAATTTAAATTATATGACAGTGATGGAACTACCGTTATCAAAGATAAAGTAACCAGTGATAATAACGGTTATGTAACATTTGAAAATCTAGTTCCTGGAAAAAAATATTACTATCAAGAAACTAAAACATTACCTGATTACACTTTAAATAATCAAAAAATTGAATTTACAGCCCCAGCAATAAAAGATGTTAATAACAATTACATGGGTGATGGTGGTAATATTGAAAACGTTCCTAAAGGACAATTTACGATAACTAAAACACAGCAAGTATTAGATAAAACAGGTCATGTAGCTGTTGATAAACAGTTTGAATATTATCCTAAATTAACTGATAACTATCAAGCAGATAAGGCTACTGCTAATGCAAATAAAACTTATCGTACTTTGACAACTGATAATAAAACTGGAATTGGTACTTCACAAAAAATTGATGCTGGTACTTATTGGGTTGAGGAATCAAATGTTGCTAATGAATATTCAGTAAAAGACGGAAACCCAAAAACGGTTGAAGTAAAACCTGGTAATTTTGCAACAACAGTTGGAAGTGTAACGAATATTACATTTGAAAACAACCTAATAAAAGGTAAAGTTGCTATCAAGAAGATTAGCTCAACTGATAGTAAAACCGGAGTAGAAGCAACATTTAATATTTATAAATACGTAAATGAAACTCATAATTACAGTAATGATCAAGTAATTGATACTTTGAAAACTGGCAAAAGTGGTAATGAAGTAGTTAGTAAATATTTAGAACCGGGTAATTATGTTTTGGTGGAAACTACAGTAGATGATAACTATGTTTTAGATGCGACACCACATAAATTTACTATTGTTGCAGGTCAAACTAATAAGGACTATGTTAATAAGCCAATTGTCAATGAAGAAAAAAGTATCATTAAGATTAAAAAGACATTAACTTGGAAGGATAGTAATAATGGTAATGTAGTGGAACCATTAGCTGGTATTCAGTTTGATATTTACAAAGCCAAACCGGTAGATGAGGTACAAGCTGGAGAAGATTTTGTTGAATATGAAAATAAAAAATATATTAAAGATGGAAATCCAGTTGATACAATTACTAGTAACAATGATTATGAATCTTCAAAACAATTAGAGCCAGGATATTATTACATTGAAGAAGTATTAACTGAAGATCAAGCTAAA
>NZ_JAGHEW010000388.1 GCF_017889095.1 Thomasclavelia sp.
CATTGGTTGATCAGTTATTTGATGAATCTATGATTCAAAAACAAATGAATGTTTATCAAAAATATCATGGTAAAGCGATGTTTTATGGTCATCAAAAAAGCTGGTGTGCTTGTTTAGATGATGAATTGATCGTGAAACATCGTTTGATGTTTCAAGGAACGACAAAGCGTCCTAAAAATGTAACCGAAAATTTTCAGGCTAGTGATGTAAAAGCGATTAGCTGTTGTGTTTTATTTGATAATGTTGATGATTTAAAAGAAGCCTATCAACAGTTAAAAGATCAATTTACAATTGTGTTATATGAAACTGGTTTAATTAGAATGGATGTTTATTGTAAAGGGTTTACTAAAGGAACTGCTTGTAAGTATCTATATGAAAAGTTAAATGTTGCTTATGAAGATACTTATGCTTTTGGTGATGGAATCAATGATGTGGAAATGTTTCAGTTGGTTAATCATGCAGTTGCAATGCAAAATGGCGTTGCTGAATTAAAAGCTGTTGCTAGTGAAGTAACAGAAAGCGTTGATGATGATGGAATCGCTAAATTTTTTAAGCGCCATTTTAAGATATAGGTGGATGAAATGTTAATTACAGATAAACAGTTATTAAAAATAATACCCAATAGCAATAATATTAGTATCGCTAGAAAATATTGTAAAAATGGTTATGTAAAGAAAATAACGATTAAAAATAATAACGGTAGATATATAATTGATGGTAAGGTCGATAATGGCAGTTATGAAAATGAATGTTGGGCAGTTGTTGACACTGATAATCAAATTATTGCATATCATTGTGACTGTTTCTGGTGCAATCAAAATTCGGCTTGTGGTCATGTTGGGGCAATGTTGTTTAAAGTCCAGGAACTTTCACCTGATGAATATCCGTTTGAATATATAAATGAATTTGAAACAGAAAGAATCTCTTTTTTAGAAAGAATAGCTGAAATAAGAAAGCAGCAGGAATTACAGCGCATCAATAGTGAATTATCAGTTACCAAAAACATTATTAATGCTTTTAAAAATACTAAAAAAATTGAATTTGATACATTGCATCAATTAAAAAACGATATTGAGGTCCAGATTATTACGGGCTATGATTTATATATTTTAAAATTCAAGGTTGGCAATAAACGTAAATATGCAATTAAAAATATCGGAAATTTCTTAGATGCTATTTATAATAAAGAATTAGTCTATTATGGTAAGCAGTTAGAATTTATCCATAATGAAAATGCTTTTAGTGAAGATGCTTTAAAAATAATTGAATTAATGAAAGGATGCTATCATCTTGATGAACATCACTATGCTAATAAAAACGAACTAGGGATTACCTATGAAAATATTGATTTAATTTATCAAACGCTATCTTCCTTAACTAATAGTAACCAGCATTTAAAACTAAATGAGATAAAAAAACAATTAACTTTAGAAATTGAGCCAATTGATGATTATTACTCAATCAAATTAGAAGAAATCGATGGTTTTTTTGGAGTCCGGGATATTTACTTAGTTGATGACAATCAAATTGATGTAATTAAGTTAGATGAAGAAGGCAAAGTAATGCAGTTTCTTTTACCGCTAGCTCGTAAAGAGGAACTTTTATTAGCTAAAGAAGATATTTTAGATTTTAAAAAATATATTTTTGATGATCTCAAAGATTACTTTGTAATCAAAGGAACTAAATTACCTGGAGAAGTTGTTAGTGATGAGCAGTTAACTTTATATGGTGATATTGATGATAATGACTTAATCAAAATATATCTTAAAAGCAAGCAGCAAGATCAAGAAATCTACAGTTTTGATCACCAGAATAAAAAAACATCAGTTAATTTTGATTTGATCGAGGATTATTTACAGAAAATGGCAGCAGCAATTATCGGCCGTTATGCCTGTTTTGAATTAGAAGCTGAAAAGACTTATCAGTTTTTAAATGAAGGATTGCCATTTTTATCTAAATACTGTGAAGTTTTAGTGAGTGATGCCCTGCAGAAAATTGGTCGTAAGAGTCAGTTTTCAATAACTGTAGGAGTCAAAATTGAAAATGATTTATTATCAATCGATGTTGATAGTATCGATATTCCTAAAGAAGAATTAGCCGGTCTATTAAAATCATATCATCGTAAGAAAAAGTTTCATCGGCTAAAAAATGGTAAGTTATTATACTTGCAGTCCGATGAACTAGAAGAATTAGATCAGTTTTTAACAGTAAATAATCTTGATTTAAAAACAATGAAAGATGGTCATTTAGATACTGAGTTATATCGAGCTTTTAATGTAGAAAATCAGCTTGAAAACAGTGAACATTTAATGGTTGAACGAAGTGAAAAGTTCAAAAGTATAATTGATAATTTTAGTGATATCAAAAATCAAAATTATCCATTATCTAAACATTATGAAAATATTTTAAGAGATTACCAAAAATTTGGTTACCAATGGCTACAACAAATTAGTGCTTATGGACTAGGTGGTATTTTAGCCGATGATATGGGATTAGGTAAGACATTACAAATCATTGCCTTATTGGATGAAAATCGTGCTAATGATAAAACTAGTTTAGTAATTTGTCCATCATCGTTAATGTTGAACTGGCAAAGTGAAATCAATAAATTTTCTAATCATTTAACTTGTAAATGTATTCATGGTAATTTAAATGCACGAAAACAGGCTTTGAAAGCTTTTAATGATGTTGATGTTTTAATTACTACTTACGACTATCTTCGCCGTGACCATGAATTATATCAGGATCATTATTTTGAATATATAATTTTAGATGAGGCTCAGTATATTAAAAACCCTAAAACCAAAAATGCCAGTGCGGTAAAATCGTTAAAAGCGAAACATCGTTTAGCTTTAACCGGAACGCCAATTGAAAACTCGCTAGCAGAATTGTGGTCGATCTTTGATTTTTTAATGCCTAGTTATCTTTATAACTATCATTATTTTCAAAAGAACTATGAATCGTTGATCGTTAAAGAACATGATGAAAATAAACAGCTGGAATTGAAAAAAATGATTAGTCCTTTTATTTTAAGACGAAATAAAAAGGATGTACTATCTGAATTGCCAGAAAAAATTGAAAAAACGATTTTATTGGAATTTAGTGAAGAAGAAAAGAAATTATATTTAGCTAATTTGATGCAGGTAAGTAAAGAATTACAAGATCAGTTAAATAATGATGATGTTGATCGAATTGCAATTCTAGCAATGCTTACACGTCTTAGACAACTTTGTTGTGAGCCACGGTTAATCTATGACAATGTTCATAGTATTTCCTCAAAATTAGTGGGTTGTATGGATTTAATAAGAAATTTCCTGGGAAATAATCAAAAAGTGCTATTATTTTCATCGTTTACATCAATGCTTGATTTAATTAGCGAGGAATTAGAAAAAGAAGGAATCAGTTATTATAAGTTAACAGGTTCGACTCCTAAAGAAAAACGCCATCAGTTAGTTGAACAGTTCCAGCATGATGATACTACGGTCTTTTTGATTTCATTAAAAGCTGGCGGTACAGGCTTGAATTTAACGGCTGCTCAGGCAGTTATCCACTACGATCCCTGGTGGAATATGTCCGCCCAAAATCAGGCAACCGATCGAGCTTATCGGATTGGTCAAAAAAATGTCGTTAATGTTTATAAATTAGTGATGAAAGATAGTGTTGAAGAAAAAATCTTAAAATTGCAGGAGGAGAAAAAGAATCTTGCGGATACTTTTGTCGAAAATAATCAAGGAGCAATTACAACAATGACAAGTGAAGAAATAATGAATTTATTTAGTATTTAGTCTATAATGGGAGGAAAATTGATGAAAACAGGATTATATTATTTTAGTAGTACCGGTAATTGTCTTACTACAACAAGGATTTTAAAAGAAGCGCTAGGGGATTGTGATTTAATTCCATTAGCAGCTTTAAAAAATCTTGCGAAGATAAAAGTAGAATATCAACGAGTTGGTTTTATTATTCCGATCTATTATGGTGATATGCCGTTTTTAGTCCGTCAGGTAATTAGTAAGATGGAATTTGATGAATCTGTTTATATTTTTTTAATGGCTACTTATCGCGGTCATCCTGGGGATATTGCCAAAAGATTAG
>NZ_JAGHEW010000389.1 GCF_017889095.1 Thomasclavelia sp.
CAAAGTGTTGGAACTAAGCTTAGAAAAGAGATGTATCATCAAATAAATCAATATGATCATCGTAATCTCGATAAACTAAGTGCACCAACTTTAGTAACTAGATTAGTAAATGATGTAGTGCAGATTCAGTTAGCTATTGCTATGACCATACGGTTAACATCAAGAGCACCGTTTATTATGTTAGGATCGTTGTTTTTAGCTTTTATGATCAGTGGACCATTAGCGATGATTTTTGTGATTGGAGCCATTATCTTAGCAGTAGTAATGTTATTGATTACGATTGTTTCCATGCCTTATTTTGATCGAATCCAAAAGAAACTTGATCAAATTAGTTTGATTGTTCGTGAAAATCTTAACGGGATCAGAGTAATTAGGGCTTTTGCATCACAAAAAAAAGAAATTAATAAATTTAATCAAGAAACCAAAAGTCAAAAAGAAATCCAGGTAAAAGTAGGTCGAATCCAGGCTTTATTAAACCCGTTTACATATTTAATTGTCAATCTTGCCATTGTTTTAATTGTTTATTTTGGTGGTGTACAAGTAAATATTGGTGGTTTATCACAAGGGGAAATTATTGCTTTAGTAAATTACATGAACTCGATTTTAGCGGCTTTAGTTGTCTTTGCCAATGTATTATCAATTTATAATAAAGCCGGTGCTAGTTATACACGTATTTTTGAAGTCTTAGAAACTAAACCGGATATTGTTAATTCTACTGCCAATAAACAGTGGCATGATAATGATATTTGTATTGAGTTTAAAGATGTTAGTTTTGCTTATGATACCAAAAATGTTTTATCTAATATAAATTTTAAAATAAAAAATGGGGAAACAATTGGGATAATTGGAGGAACGGGAGCTGGTAAAAGTACCGTCGTTAATTTAATTAACCGTTATTATGATGTAAACCAGGGAACAATTTTATTAAATGGTAAACCCTTAGAAAGCTATGATTTAAACACATTAAGAAGCTTTATTGGTTTTGTTCCGCAATATGCTTCACTTTTATCAGGAACGATTCGCGAAAATTTACAGTTAGGCAATCAAAATGCAACTGATGATGAATTATTGCAGGCATTAACAATTGCTCAAGGTAAAGAATTGATTGAAGATAAAGCTAAAGGCCTAGATACAATGATTGAACAAGGTGGGAAAAACTTATCGGGTGGTCAAAAGCAGCGGTTAACAATAGCCCGAGCTTTGGTCAAACAGCCTAAAATTTTAATTTTAGATGATAGTTCTAGTGCTTTAGACTATGCGACAGATTATCGCTTACGTCAGGCTTTAAAAGAATTATCGATGACTAAGATCATTATTTCCCAACGAACGGCTTCTATTGAACAAGCTGATAAAATTATTGTTTTATATCATGGTGAATTAGTTGGTTTTGATAGCCATGAAAATTTAATGAAAAATTGCCAAATTTATCAAGAAATCTATGCCTCACAACATAGTAAGGATGGTGATCATCATGGATAGTAAAACAATTAAACGTTTATTAACTTATTGCAAACCATATCAGCTGATTCTAATTGGAATTTTGCTGTTATCGTTTATTAGTGTCTGTATAACTTTGATCACACCAGTTTTATTAGGAAAAGCAATAGATTTATTAATTGGGGTAAATCAAGTGGGTTTTAAGGCTTTGATCAATCAGTTATTATTTATTACAGCCATGATTATCGCCGGAACGCTAGTACAATGGTTATTAGCGCAATTAACAAATAAAATTACTTACAGTATTACTAATGATCTAAGAGATCGAGTCTTTGAAAAAATTCATTTATTACCATTAAAATATATCGATGGACATCTTCATGGGGATATCATTGGTCGTGTTATCAATGATATTGATTTAATTGGAAATGGCTTGTTACAAAGTTTTACAAGTTTATTTACGGGAATTGCGACAATTGTTGGAACGATCGTAATTATGTGTTTGATTAATTTAACGATTGCCATCGTAGTAATTGTCTTAACACCATTATCATTATTAGTAGCATCTTTAATCGTAAAAAGAACCCATTTGTATTTCCAGGAACAATTAGAAATTCGTGGTGATATGAATGGTTATATAGAAGAAATGATTGGTAATCAGCGCTTAATTAAAGCTTTTAATTATGAGGATATTAATGAACAGCGCTTTGATGAAATTAATCAAAAGATGCATGTAAGTGGCGTAAAATCACAATTTTATGGTGCTTTGATTAATCCAACAACCAGAATTGTTAATAGTTTAGTTTATGGTGCGGTGGGTGTTTTTGGAGCAATCAGTGTTTTAAATGGTCATTTTAGTGTCGGATTATTATCAAGTTTCTTAACTTATGCGAACCAGTATACTAAACCATTTAATGAAATTTCATCGGTCATGACCGAAATGCAAACGGCTTTAGCAGCTAGTCAGCGTGTTTTTAAATTATTAGATGAACCGATTGAAAAACCAGTTACTGATCCTAAAATACTTAAAACAATGGTTGGCAAAGTTAAACTTAATGATATTTGCTTTAGCTATGATCTGCAAGTGCCATTGATCCAAAACTTAAATCTAGAAGCCAAACCAGGCCAAACCGTTGCCATTGTCGGAAAAACCGGTTGTGGTAAAACAACATTGATCAACCTGTTAATGCGTTTCTATGATCAAAATAGTGGTACTATTGCCATTGATGATATTAACACTTTAGAAATGGAACGTGATTACCTTCGACGATTATATGGAATGGTCTTACAAGAATCATGGATCTTTAAAGGAACAATCAAAGAAAATATTGCTTATGGTAAAGATGATGCCAGCGATGAAGAAATTATTGCGGCAGCTAAAAAAGCACGTGTCCATAAATTTATCATGAAACTGCCTGATGGCTATGATACTTTAGTTGAAGAAGATGGTGGTAATTTATCCCAGGGACAAAAACAGCTTATTTGTATTGCCCGAATAATGCTTACCAAACCGCCAATGTTGATCTTAGATGAAGCTACCAGTTCAATTGATACTAGAACGGAACTACAAATTCAGGAAGCTTTTGATGTTATGATGGAAGGTAGAACAACTTTTATTGTTGCCCATCGTTTGTCAACAATTCAAAATGCTGATATTATTTTAGTTATGGATAAAGGACGTATTTTAGAACAAGGAACGCATCATGAGTTATTAGCAAAACAAGGATATTATTATAATTTATATAATAGTCAGTTTAATTTAGGAAAAGATTAAGTGTTTACTTTTTAAGTGAAGCCAAGAAAACTAATGATATGGAAATTTTAATAAGAGAAGGAAGAGCTCAACTCTTCCTTTTTATGTCGTTTTTTAGTAAATAGACTAATAAATTGTTGTAATTTTATAAAAAAACTAAAAAATACACATACTAATAAATTATTATATTGACAAACAACAATTATAAGAGTATTTTATTATAGTTATTGAAACGATAAAAGGGGGAAAAAGAATGAACGGTTTATTATTACTTGTTCTTGCCATGGTAGTTTTGATCACTGCTTATGTAGTATATGGTCGCTACCTAGAAAGAACTTGGGGAGTTGATTCAAAAGCTAAAACTCCAGCCGTAGTAAATGATGATGGTGTCGATTTTGTTCCAAGTAATAAATGGAATGTTTTTGCTCATCAATTTTCATCTATTGCTGGTGCAGGTCCAGTTACCGGACCAGTTATGGCATTAGCATTTGGCTGGGTACCAACAGTTTTGTGGATTTTAGTTGGTGGTATCTTCTTTGGTGCCGTACAAGATTTTGGTGCATTATATGCATCAGTAAAATCCAATGGAAAATCAATGGGTGGTGTAATTGAAGAATATATTGGAAAAACGGGAAGAAAATTATTCTTTTTGTTTTGCTGGTTATTCACACTACTAGTAATTGCGGCTTTTGCCGATATGGTTGCCGGAACATTTAATGGATTTGCAGCTGATGGTTCTAAATTAAAACCAAATGCTTCAGCAGCATCAATTTCAATGCTTTATATTGTTGTAGCAATTGGATTTGGATTCTTTTTACGGAAAACAAAAGTAAGCGGTAAAGTTCAAGCACTTTTAGGAATAGTATTAATTATATTAATGCTAGCTGGCGGAATTGCTTGTCCAATTTATTTTGATAAAACAACATGGTTATATGTCGTTTTTGTTTACATTTTCTTTGCATCGATCACTCCAATGTGGTTATTAAAACAACCTCGTGATTACTTAACAACTTTCTTGTTTGTCGGGATGATCATTGCAGCGGTTGTGGGAGTTGTAATTTATAATCCAACCATTTCAACATCAGCTTTTAATGGCTTTAAAACAAATAGTGGTTATTTATTCCCAACTTTATTTGTAACAATTGCCTGTGGTGCAGTTTCTGGGTTCCATTCACTTGTTTCTTCAGAAACTAGTAGTAAACAAATTGAAAACGAAAAAGATATGTTACAAGTTGGTTATGGTTCAATGTTATTAGAATCTTTACTAGCAATCTTAGTAGTTGTTGTAGTTGGTTCATTATCTTCATTAATTGCAGATGGTACTTTAAATGAACAATTAACAGCATTAGTAAGTGTTGAAGGTGGAGCTACTCCATTTACTCAATTCTCAGTTGGGGTTACTGGATTTGTATCTCGTTTAGGTTTACCTCAAGAATGGGGAATTTGTATCATGACAATGTTTGTTTCCGCTTTAGCGTTAACATCACTTGATGCGGTTGCTAGAATTAGTCGTTTATCATTCCAAGAATTCTTTGAAATTGATCCAAATAAAGAAGCTTCTGGAATTAATAAATTTTTAACTAACAAATATGTAGCAACATTAATTTCATTATTCTGTGGTTATTTATTATCTTTAGGTGGATATAACAACATTTGGCCATTATTTGGTTCTGCTAACCAATTACTTGCAGCAATGGTATTAATTTCTATTTCTGTATTCTTAAAAGTAACCGGAAGAAAAGGATTTATGTTATATATTCCAATGTGTTTGATGTTAGTAGTAACTTTAAGTTCATTAGGTATTTCAATTTATAATATTGTAACTGCTTGGATGACTACGGGTACAATTGATTTTCTAACATCAGGATTACAATTAATCATCGCAATTTTATTAATTGCTTTAGGTGTATTAGTTGCTTTCTTTGATTTCAAAAAACTATTTGAAACTAAAAAGGCTTAAAAGTGTGCTGATTCAG